>CAZUYL010000001.1:0-46892 GCA_964624945.1 uncultured Ruminococcus sp.
ATTCACATTTTCAAATCATAAATGTAATAAATTTATTTTAACATAACAACATAAACCGAAAATGTTAACGAGGAGTGTTATATATGGATGAATTTAACAACAATCAATCAAATGCCGACGGTGTTGATACAGGATATACCGTAACACCTAACGGAAATTTTTACAGTAAAAAGTCGGGCGATATTATTCAAGACGATATTACACCGCCTAAATATGAGGCACCGTACCAAAATACTCAAGCCGAGCAACAGCCTCAAACCCCGCCCACATACACCGCAAATTACAACAATAATTTTTATGCAAAACCGCCTAAGGCCAAAAAAGAAAGAAAACCAAAACGCACACACAGTACGGCAACGGTAGTTATTTCGTGTGTTTTGGCTGCGGTTATAAGTCTTGTTACCTGCGTTACTGTTATGAGTTTTACACACACTACCGAAACCAATACCGCACATGAGGTTAAACGTGTAGACAGCGGTTCTACAAACAGTGTCAACATTAATGTAGACGAAAGCGTTACCTCTATCGCCGAAGCGGTGGCAAAAAAATGCACCAATAGTGTAGTTGGCATACGCACAACAACATCTGTTGCAAGTTTTTTCGGTCAAACACAAAACCAAAGCGGTGAAGGTTCGGGTGTTGTTTACTCGGAAGACGGTTATATTATAACCAACTATCACGTTATAAGCGATGCGGTTACTTCTTCTAACTCTAAAATTGAAGTTTTTATGGGCAACAGCAGTTCCGATTCATATTCAGCCAATGTTGTAGGCTATAATATATCTTGCGATTTAGCCGTTATTAAAATTAACGCAAGCGGACTTACACCTGTAGAACTCGGAAACAGTGACCAACTAAACGTAGGTCAATATGTTGTAACAATAGGTGCTCCGGGCGGACTTGAATTTATGGGCAGCGTAACTTACGGTATAATAAGTGGTCTTAACCGAACCGTTTCTACCGACTCAAGCATTAAATTAATTCAAACCGATGCCGCTATAAACCCCGGTAACTCAGGTGGTGCTTTGCTTGACTCTGAAGGCAAACTTATAGGTATTAACAGTTCAAAAATTGTGTCCGAAGAATTTGAAGGTATGGGATTTGCAATTCCCGTTAATACCGTTAAAGAAAAATGCGATAAAATTATATCACGCAAAGGTAACGGTCAGGCATATTTGGGTGTTAGTATAAGCAGCACATACACAAGCGAGGTATTATCTTTTTACGGTTATCCGTCGGGTGCGGTTGTATCAAGCGTTGCAGACTCAAGCCCTGCCGCAAATGCAGGTATTGAACGCGGTGATATTATAACCGAATTTAACGGAACCGCCATAACCGAATACACAATGCTTAATGACCTTTTATACGACTGTGAAGCAAACCAAACCGTTTCGGTTAAAATTTACCGCAACGGCAGATATTACACAATAGATATTAAACTTGCATCGGATACGGCAAACTAAACGATATTGCAAAACACACCGCAGAGTCAATTTAAAAACTCTGCGGTGCTTTATTTTTATATAACGCATCAATATTTTCTTATTTCAAGTGAATCGTCATCTGTGCCTTTTTCTATTTTTTTAATAACAATAAAATAACTGTAATCAGCGTTAACCTTAACCTCTACCCTGTCGCCCACTTTTTTACCCATAATGGCACTACCGAGCGGTGATTCTTTACTGATTATATTTTGAAAAGGATCCCGCCTAAGCGATGTTGCTATTCTTACCGTTTCTTCGCAATCGTCTTCCTCGATAAAATAGGTGACTGTATCAAACAGACCTACACAGCCGACATCGCTTTTTGTGTCGATAATTACGGCGGTTTTAATCATATTACGCAAATAACGTATTCGGCTTTCATTTTTACCGCGTTCACGTTTTGCGGCGTGGTATTCAAAATTTTCGGACAAATCACCGAAACTGCGTGTAAATTTTACCTCTTCAAGTATTTTAGGTCTTACCACGGTTATGCGGTAATCAAGTTCGTCTTGCATTTTTTTAATATCTACATCGGTTAATTCATCGTACATAAAATCGCCGTCCTTTACGGTATAATTATAACACTTAAAATAATTTTTTCAACAAAATAAATTTATATCAAAAAATCAAAAACGGTTCACCGTGTGATGCGGCAAACCGTTTTTTTGCTAATTAGCGTGCATACTTTTCAGCACTTTTTAGAATTTTAATAATAGGATAAATTGCCACAGATCCCAAAATCAAATTACTGACTCCGTGAACGGCATCAAAATAAAGCCCTGCGATTACCCAAGCAATTGTTCCTTTAAAATCAAGCCCGAATAAAATCGCTTGTGCCGGTGCGTAAAGTGTTCCAAATAAAAATCCGTGCAAAGAACAACATACCACGTACAAAACATTTTTTGCTTTTTGGGGCAATTTTTTGGGAATAATCATTACAAACAGCCAAAGAACTGTCCATATGTATAAATACGGTAACCACCAAAGTGAAAAACCGCCCAATAAACCCTGAATAAAAACGTATACGTAGACCGACAAAAGTGCATATTTGCGGTAAACTGCCGTTGCCGCAACAATAAGCACACCCACAAAATGTACGTTTGGCAGTAAATCCATTGCAGAATCCGACACCGTCATAAGTGCACCTATAAGCGATAAAACAATTATATCCTTTAATTTAAGTTTCATTATTCCGCTTTAAATGTATATGTGCTGCCTGCTTGTATATCGGTTAAATCTACACCGCTTAAAGCGTATTCGCCGTCAACATAAAAAGCCCAATATTTACCGTCGGTATCAAAATCAAGTGTAGTGCCGTTTACGGTTTTAACATAAAGACCGTAAGGACCTTCTTCACCGGCGATAAGACCCGCATCTAAAAGTGCTTCGCCAACGGTGATTTTGTCGGTTTTAACCGCAAATTTGGTTTCATTGCCGTTAGTGTCAACAACGGTAAAATCAAATACGGTTGCACCTTCACCTACGGTTTTAACTTCGGTGTTTGGTGTTTCCAAAACAGGTGCCGAAGACGAAGATACGGGATCGGATGTGTTTGTGTCTTTATTGCCGCAACCGACTGCAGTAAGTGCCATAGCCGCAATAAGCACAATAGAAATCGCTAACGACAACAATTTTTTAAGTTGTGTGTTTTTCATAATTTGCATTTCTCCTAAAAAATATTTGTTCAATTCTTATAAGTCGGCACTCGCAACAATTAAAGAATTTATGTCCAAAAAATATTTCGACTGCGGTGTCATAAGATTAATTCACCTTCTCAAAGAAAAAATCTTCAATGGCGTGTCCCTGCTTTGCGGCGGCAGGTAGAAATAATCCGTTGAAAATACACCTCACGGCGACGGGCTCGTACGGGAATTTCACCCGTTTCCTTTTTGAACAAACAACATTTTACCGCATATTAATAAAAAATTCAACAGTTTTATGGTTTACTTTTAATATTTACTGTGCTAAAATTTAACAAGACATTTTCAAAAAGGTGTATTATGAAAAAGTATAAAGAAAAAATCAAACATATTTTTAAAACGGTTATTGAATTCTGCCTTAACCCACGTTTGCTTTTATGCTTGGGCATTGCTTGGTTTATAACAAACGGTTGGGCTTATATAGCGGCGGCTCTTTCATTATGGCTTAAAATAGATTGGCTTACGGCAGTTTCGGGGGCGTACCTTGCTGCACTTTGGATTCCGTTTACGCCCGAAAAAATCATTACAGTGATTATAGCAATATTTTTGCTTAAACTGTTTTTTCCGAATGATAAAAAGACTCTTGAAAAACTGCATAATATGAAAGAGAAAATTAAAACCACAGGCAGAAAAATAAAAGAAAATCACAACAATAAAAAACATTAAACAATCCCCCGAATTAATCGGGGGATTGTTTTTAAACTGAATTTCACGTCATTCGATTTCAAGTTGACGTGAGGTGTCGATTTGCTGTGATTTTTTAGGCATTGTAAGTTTTAATACACCGTTTTCGTACTTGGCGGTTATTTCATCTGAATTAACGCCCGAAACATCAAACTGTCGGCTGTACGAACCGTAAGAACGTTCGCAACGAACACATTTGTCTTTTTTATCTTTTTCTTCACGCTCAAAATGGCGTTCCGCCTTTATTGTAAGAATATCGCCGTTTATATCGAGTTGAATGTCTTTTTTCTCAAAACCGGGTAAGTCGGCTTCAAGCAGGTAACTATCACCGTTGTCGGTAATATCGGTTTTAAATTCGGCTAAGCAATCGTTTTCAAATGTGAAAAACGGATTAGTGAAAAATCTTTTTTCAAACTCGTCAATTTCGTGAAACGGATTATAATTGGCAATATGGTTTCTGTGATTATAAGGTCTAATTTCAAACATAATAAAATCCTCCGAAAAAATTATTTTCGACTCAAATCATTACCGTATTCCGACTGAATCGTAAATCGGAACGGTTTTTACTGCTTTTTAAACAACCCAACGGAATCATCCCTTTCGTTATATCTTTCTGTCTTTTTACTGTCTCTCTTTCCTTTCGACAATTATATTATATTAGTACTTATCGCATATTTTGTTATTTATTTATTAAGATTTTGTGAATTATTAGCACTCTATCGTTTTAAGTGCTAATAATCTGTAAAAAATAAATGAGCCCGATTCACACCTGACTCATTTATAATCAATATTTACTTTTTAAAAACTTTGGTAAATAGGTAAACTATAAGGGCAATAACCGCCATTACCAAAAATATACCTGCCATACCCTGCCACATAATTTTAAATGTGGGAGCCAAATTTTGCATTATTTGATTTAAAGTCATATTACAAACCTCCGATTACAAGAGTTTAGGTACAAGGTTGAGTATCATACCGCCTGCCAAAACAGATGCGATTTGACCCGACACATTAGCACCTACAGCGTGCATAAGCAAGTGATTTTGATTGTCGGCTTCGAGTCCCATTTTTTGAATAACACGTGCCGACATAGGAAATGCAGAGATGCCTGCCGCACCAACCATTGGGTTGACCTTCTTTTTGCAGAACAAATTTAAAACCTTTGCAAAGAAAACGCCTGCAATAGAATCGAACACAAATGCAACCAAGCCCAAAAGCATTATAATCAATGTTTCAACACGTACAAATTCTTCGGCACGCATACTAAACGAAATTGTTATGCCAAGCAAAAGGGTTACTAAATTTGCAAGTACATTTTGTGCCGAATCAGAAAGTGAATCAAGCACACCACATTCACGCAACAAATTGCCGAACATTAAGAAACCTACCAAAGATACCGATGTAGGTGCAATAAAGCCTGCTACAACCGTAACAATTATCGGGAAAAGTATTCTTAAAAGTTTTGATACTTGACCTGGGTTATATTCCATACGGATTTGACGTTCTTTTTTGGTGGTAACCATTTTAATTGCCGCAGGTTGAATAATAGGAACCAAAGCCATATATGAATATGCCGCTACGGCGATAGCTCCAATATAATTTGATTTTAACACCTGTGAAACAAGTATAGATGTGGGGCCGTCCGCCGCACCGATAATACCTATAGAAGCAGCATCTCTAAGTTCAAAACCGAAAAGACGTGCCACAACAATTACAAAAAATATACCGAACTGTGCCGCCGCACCAAACAAAAACATTTTTGGGTTTGAAAGCAACGGTCCGAAATCTATCATAGCACCGATACCTATAAACAACAGCAGCGGCATTGCCTCGGATGCTTCTATACCAATATTAAACATCCACTCAATAATGCCCTGTGTTTCGCCTATGCCCTCTATTTCTTGATTAAGCACGCCCGAAAACGGCAAATTAACAAGTATGGCACCAAAGCCCATGGGCAAAAGCAATGAAGGTTCATACTTTTTGGCTATTGCAAGATAAATAAGAACCCCACCTATGACAAACATTAAAAGTTGTTGCCACGTAATTGCTTTGAAACTTTGTAGTAAAAATTCCATAAAAACACCTCATAATTTTATTTTGCAGTAAAATTTACAATAAAAAACAAGACCTTTACTGCACAAAAACAATGCAGTAAAAGTCTTGTTACAAAACTGAAAGTTTTGGGTAAAATCCGGAATTTCTTCGTGATGACGAATTTTACCGCGGCAAACGGGTGCCGCAAACTACTCCCTCTTACTATTATACATTTTATATACTGACTTTAAAAATGTCAAGTAAATTTTATTCTTGCTCTGAACCGTTTGCGGTTTCAATGGTTTCAACCGAATTTTCGCTGTCTATATTATTATCGTCAAGGGTTACAAAATTATTATCTAAAGTGTTCAAATCAAAAGCGTTATCTATCGCCATTATGCCGTCACTTTCATCAAAACGCCTGTTTTTAGCCGATACAATTTTTACAATAATAATTACAATAAGTGCTATAACGGTTGCTATTGCAAGGGCAATTACCGCAAACAATATTATGCCGTATAAACTTAAATTTTTAAATTTTTGCCAAAAAGTCTGTTTTTGAACAGGTTCGGGCTCTTTGTTCATAAGTTCTAACGCAGAGTCAAAATCAGCGGCACGTTGCATTGTACCCTCAAGGGCATCAAGTCGGTAATAGGCGGTAGTGCCTGCGGTATAGCAATTAAGTATATAAAAATCCGAAAGATTTTCATCGGTATATGTTATTGCTTTAACCGTAAAACCGTCTACGGCACGTTCCGAAAATTTGTAGCCTTCGGGCAATGTTGCCAATTCACCGAGTTCTTCAACTATATAAAACTTATCAGCGGTGGAAATATATACCAAACGGGTAAAATTATCCTCTTCATCACGAACGTACCAAGCACCTACGCCATCGGCACTAAGCAACCAACATAATTGATATTTGCCGCCATCATCATTTAAAACGGTTATTTCGGACTCTTTACGGGTTGCGGTACCCTGTGTAAATCCGTTTGGAATAGTAACGCCTGCAAGGTCGTTTGATATTGTGTAATCGTCGCCGTCTATTATAACAAGAAGTGGATTAGCATCGCGTGCGGCTTGTTCTGCATCGGCGGTTTCTTGCTCTGACATACGTTTAATATTTACCGTGTACGATTTTTTTGTTCCGTCAGCGGCGGTAACGGTCAAAACACGCTGATTATCACCAACCTCTAATCCGAATGTGCCGCCGCCTGTATAGGTTGCTCCACCATCGGCAACAGAACCGCTGATTGTGATTGTATCAACATCATATTTTACAGTTACGCTGTAATTTGTAGTTTTTGCATTAAAAGCGGGCGACAATGTGCCGTTGCTTATTTTTATTGATGCTAAATTAGCATTTGAAGACGGTTTAGGTGTTGTAACCGTAATTTCGGCACTTGCCTGAGAAGTGCTTTTAGATAAATTTTTATCAACAGCACTAACATTGGCAATTATGCTTGAATTACCTGCGGCAGCCGCGGTAAAGGTTAATTTATATGAACCGCTTGTAACATCTTTATCGGCGGTTGAAAAATTATCGTCAACAATTTTTATGGTGCCATTACTGTTGGTGTAGTCGCTTGAAGATACGTTTGAAATACTTTTAAGTGTAAGAACACTTGAGTTATATGTAACGGTAGTTTGTGCCGCTGTTATGGGGGTATCGTTGCCTATTTTTACCGTAACGGTAACCGTTTGACCTACGTTGTAACTGCCGCCGCTTACCGTAACGGTTGCCGCCGACACATTAAAGGTAAACAGACTTACAATTAAAGTTAACGTAAGCAGATTAATAACTAAAAATTTTGCAATTTTTTTCATATAAAATCACCTATTCAATACTTTTTATTTGTAAAATATGATTTTTAACAGCTGCCAAATCAATTATATCAACCGAGCTGTCATTATTAATATCGGCGGCAGTTAATTCATCGCCGCTTAACGCCCTTGTTTGTAAAATATGCATTTTTATCATAGCAAGGTCTATGATGTCAATATTACCGTCAAAATTAGGGTCACCTTTTTTGGTAGACGGTGCCACAGTTGTATCATCGGGCAAAATAACCTCAGAGGGTATTTGGCAAGCCGTTTCGGGCATTTCGGTAAAAATAGGAATTAGAAAGGTAATAACCGCATCTGCATTTGAAATGCAACCTTTTTTTAGATAGTTTGCATTGGTCCAAGCATCGTAAAGTGCCTGTGCGTATTGGTGGTTCCAATCCTCTTTTATAACGTTAAAATCTTTATAATAATACGTATCTTGACCTATACTTATGTAACCGTCGGCATATCTTTTTGCTCCACCCTCAATAGCGGCGTAGCGTGAATTCCAACCGTTGTTTTGTGCATAGGTTAAACCCGAAGTGATAATTTCGGTTTGTGTGGCACCCGAAGCAGCAAAGTTAAAGAAATTATAATACCCCTCATAGCCTTGATAGGTGCCGCTTATAAGTTGCGAAGTACCGCCTGCACCCTGCTCTACTACAATGGTAGCCGCTAAAACATAAGGACTCACACCGCTTGATTTTGCCGCATTTATAATATCGTTAATATATGCATCGGTGTTGCCGTCATAACCGCGTTCCAAAAAAGTGCCCTTAACAATGGTTCTTAAATTTTCGGTAATGTTGGAATCTTCTTGATAAGACTGTTGCATAAAGGCAAAAATCATATTTTCATTAAGTGAATTACGCGGGTCCATATAATATTCAACAGCGGCCCTTGAAGCGTAAGTCCAACGGGGTTCGGGTTTTAGCCAAGTGTCTGTGGCAGCGTCATAAGCACGCATATCACGCCATTCGTTACCGCCAAAGGTAAGTTCTACCAACTTACGTGATTTTTTTACATCAGTCACGCTATACTGTGATTCAACGGCATTTTTAAATGTTAAATCAAGATTGTTTGCAACAAACTTCCAATTGGGGTATTTTGCGTGCAATTCACGTAAATAACCGTGGTAACTTTCGGGGAAATTAGTAAGGTTTTGTTCAAAATCGGCATCGTATTTATATTCATATTTAATGGCAATTCTTGTTACTACACCGTAACCCGTTTTTGAAAAATTGTCACCGTAATTTATTTTATACCATTTATCGCCTTCAATATCGGATTCAATGCCCAAAACCTTTACCTGTGTGCCATTATAGAGCGTATCAAGATGATTATGCCCCTTTGTTCCCGGTAAATCATATATTTTAGCCGCACCGCTGCTGCTTGCTATTACACCCATAGCAGGATACGAAATTGCTTTTACGTTAAAGGTTTTTATGCAACTAAACGCTAATATTAGACACAGGCATAAACTTATTGCCCTTTTAAACTTCTGCACTGTTTTCACCCAACCTATAATAACCCATTTTAACAAATAATATTATATAATTTTGTACGTGTTATGTCAATTGAAAAAATTTTCCGCAAATAATATAACTGTTAAAAAACCGATTTGCAAAAATTATTTTTTTAAAAAGACACATTTAATTTTCTTGACAAATATTTTCACCGTTATATAATAATTATATATTTATTAATTATATTTTGGAGGTGCCGATATGGCAATTCTTTTAACAGGCGGTGCAGGTTACATAGGCAGTCACACCTGTGTTGAAATGTTAAATGCAGGTTATGATGTTATAGTTGTTGATAACCTTAACAACAGTAGCCGCGAATCTTTAAACCGTGTAGAAAAAATTACAGGTAAAAGTGTTAAATTTTACGAAGCAGATGTTTGCAACTATGATGCTTTGCGTAAAATTTTTACCGAAAACAAAATTGATGCAGTAGTTCACTTTGCAGGTCACAAAGCAGTTGGTGAGTCGGTTCAAAAACCAATTATGTATTATAAAAACAACCTTGAAAGCACCATTGCTTTAATAGAGGTTATGAACGAGTTTGACGTTAAAAAGTTGGTGTTCTCTTCATCGGCTACTGTTTACGGTGCATCTACCGAAGTTCCGCTTGTAGAGGGTATGCCCACAGGTGCAACCAACCCCTATGGCAGAACCAAATTGTTTATTGAGGACATTTTACGTGACCTCTACGTTTCGGATAAATCTTGGTGTATTGCATTGCTTAGATATTTCAACCCTATCGGTGCACACAAAAGCGGCCTTATAGGTGAAGACCCGAAAGGCATTCCGAACAATCTTATGCCGTATATTTCACAGGTTGCAGTCGGAAAACTCAAAGAATTGCACGTATTCGGTAACGATTACAACACAGTAGACGGTACAGGTGTGCGTGACTACATTCACGTTGTAGACTTGGCACTCGGTCACGTTAAAGCGGTAGGTTGGGCACTTAACAATTTAGGTTGTGAAGAAATCAACCTTGGCACAGGCAACGGCACAAGTGTATTGCAGTTGCGTGATGCATTTGTTAAAGCATCGGGCATTGATGTACCATACGTTGTAGACCCACGCCGCCCAGGTGACCTAGATGAAGTTTACGCAAATGCCGACAAGGCACTCAACCTTTTAGGTTGGAAAGCCGAACGTAACATTGAAGAAATGTGCGAAGACACTTGGCGTTGGCAAAAAAATAACCCCGACGGTTACCGTAAATAATTATATAAAACTAAAAATTGAGCAAGGCGTTTTAAGTTGTTTTAAAACGCCTTGCAAAAATTTAATATTACCGCTTGTGGCGCAGTTGGATAACGCAGCAGATTCCGATTCTGAAGAACGGGGGTTCGAATCCCTTCAAGCGGGCCAAATATAACGGTGTAGTATCGCAAGATACTGCACCGTTTATTTTTTCAATTAATAAAGGGATTCGAACAAGGGCGGTTTGACAAGGTCAAATTGCAACCTTTCAGTGAACGGTTGCAAAGCCCGTGGGCAACGAGCGTATGCGAGGCGATAGCACACGATAGTGTGCGAAAAAATCCCTTCAAGCGGGCCAAAACAAAAATCCGTTCTCGTAGGAAGTCCTTTCATAAAGAAGAAAGCAGAGTTTTTACGCTCTGCTTTTTCCTTTATACTGCCCGAAGATGGATTTAATAAGGATTTTGATGTCAAAATTCGATGCTCGCTAAAATCTAGGACAAGGTAAGTGATATTTCAATCTAACGCTTGGAGTGATATTTTCCTTTCGGAAAGTGATATGCGTTGTATACTTCGCTAACAGCGAACTATTGCAAAGCGTGATATTATATTCGCCTTATAAACTCGACGTCGCCAAATACCACACGGCAAAGCCGTATATCATGCGTATCAATATCCCTCGCCGCAGGCGAATATAACAGAGGCACACTTCCTTACGAAGTGTGCCTCTAAGAGAGCGGATTTTTACAATAAATAATACATTTTATTTGATTTTGCGTGCTTCTATGTAAAAGCGTTTATCGTCGGCATGGCCCATAGAAAAGGTTTTTCTGGGCAGAGAGCCGTTTGCATTTACCGCATCAAACAGTTCGCTTTTTTGCATACCGTTAAACAAAAAGCCCACTGTGTTTTTGCGTGATGCCAATTTTTTGAGTGAATTTTCGCCGTGAATATAGTCTATTTCAACACCGCTATGTGTTTTAACATAATCGTCTAAAAACGTTTGTAATGTGCCTACTGCTAATTTTGCGGTGGGTTTTACAGTAATCTCACGTGTTTGGCCACCGTATACACAAATAAATTTTTGTGCATCAACGCCGTTGTATTCGCCCGTTGCATTTACAAAATCGTTGATAAGGCTTTCGGGTTCAACACCGAAAACAACACGGTAAATAGGTTCAAACTCAAGTGCTGTATCGTGAATATTTACAATTTCGGCAAGTGCATAACGTGACTGCTCGGTTGGGTTTTGTCGGTAACATTCTTTTGCGGTAGCAAGCGAATGGTTGCCGTCACCTACGCAGAACAAAAAACCGTTATTTTTTTGCTTTAAGGTGTCGAGCATTGAAAGTACAGTTTGTTTTGCGGCATCGTTCAAAAGATAACCCTTAATGCTACCCGCATCGCACATAAGCGTAAAATCGTAAACCTTTTTAAAAGAATCACGGTTTAAAGCCAAATAATTAAAAATTGCGTTTTCGATGTCATCAAAAAGCAACATTACGTGCGGTAATTCAAGCAATGCGTTTTTACGTATTTGTACACGTGGCGGTATGCGTGATAAAACGGTTTGCTCGGTTGCACGTATTTCGGCATCGGTGCCTGAATGATAGTCGTAACTTTCAAGGTCAACCTTGCCTACTATTCCGCTTCTTAATTTGCCGTCAGACTGTATACGTTCTACGTAAATTAAACTGTCGGAATACTCGTTAAAAATATCTTCTTCAAGATATTTTTTCATATTATTGTTTATTTTTTCTATATATTCGGAATTATCGTCCGATAAATAAACCTCCGGTAAGACTATGTTAAGTGCCGACGGTTTACCCTCAGCCGATTTTTCAACCGAATTCCAATATTCAGGTTCCGATGTGTATTGATCGCAAGCAATTACCGCCCAATTTTCAAAATCTTTTTTAGGCAAAAGCATATCTGCCGACGAAAAAGAATGATTATATTTCATCATAAACCCTCATTTCAATAATACGAAACTTCAATACCGTCGATTTGGTCTTCGGCTATATCAACATAAACGGTTATACCGCTGCGTTTGTCTTTTTCGGTGATAAACCATTCCAAAACATATTTGTTTTCATAGTTTTTATGAAAATACGACGGCGAACCCAACACCTCTATAATATCGGTTATAGCAGATGTATTGCTGACACCGTTAACCCAAAACTGACCGTACTGTGAATTTTCAACAAAGAGTTCATTTTCGGATATTATAAACTTTACTATAGGGCATTTTTTAAGCGATACAGAAGATTTTTTATTGTTATAAAAAACTGCGATTATTTTTTTGCCATACTCGTTTACAAATTCGACCTGTACGGTTTTGCCTGTCATTATCTGTGATTCTTCGCTGTACTGTTCAGAGTCAACCATTGTCCAACCCGACTGCGTAATTTTTTTGTAGTTTGAAGGAACATCTATATTACTGCCATCGTATGTGATTTTATATTCAAAATCTTTGCCTAAATAAATATCGGCATAGTTAATTTCATCATAAAGACTTATATCGACGTAAGTGGGCATAACTTCGTCATCGGACATAATTTCAGGTATGCTGACTGTTGAAATGTTGCTGTTTTCTGATGAAACGCTATCCTCAACATTTACGGATTTACCGTATTCTGAATCAAATTTTTCACATCCGCAAAGCCCCAAAACAAAAATACCGCAAATTAATAAACAAACTATTCTTTTCATATTTTTGCCTCCTATAAGTCAATTATATAACCAAAACTTCGTAACGCTAAACGTTAATTGATGCCGTCTAGCAAGATTACGTCATTTTTTATTGCATTTACAAGTTCCGATAAAGAATTAAATCTTTTTTCTTCTCTTACAAAATCGAGCAACTCGATTTTTATTTTTTTGTGATAAATATCACCCGAAAAATCTTTAATATAAGTTTCACAACCTATATCATTTGTTCGGTAGGTAGGTCTTATGCCTAAATTGGTGATTGCTTTATACCGCTTGCCGCATATTGTAGCCTCTGAAATATATACGCCGAATTTAGCACAAACAAGTTGTGTTGGGTATTTTTGATTTGCCGTGGGGAAACCCAATTCTCTGCCACGGGCATCGCCGTGTATAACCTCGGTTTCAAAAGCAAAACCACCGTACATCATAGCAGATGCCTGACGCATTTTACCCTCTGATATAAGGTTACGTATATAGGTTGATGATACGGTTATGCCGTCACTTTTTACGGGCGGAACACATATAAACTCTATACCGTTTTTAAGGCAAAAATTTTTAAGCAAATCGGTGTCACCTAAAGTGTTGTGACCAAAACGGTAATTGAAACCGCAAACAATTCTTGAAGGATTATATTCATTTTTTAAATTTTCAAGATAATCCTCAGCGGAAATGTTTTTTACCTGTTCAAATTTTTGCATTACAACCTGCTTTATGCCAAGTTGTTTTAGGCGAATTTCACGTTCTTGAGGCAAAATCAGTAATTGCGGTTTTTGAGAATAAACGCTCTTTGGCGGTATATCAAATGTAACGGCAATGCCGTAAAAACCTTCGGCATTTTTTATAACCTCACGGTGACCTGCGTGTAAGCCGTCAAACGTGCCTAAAATTATTGCAGTTTTCATAAGTTACACCAGCCTGTCAACCAAACGTTCTATTTTTAAAATATTGTTTTCAAGGTCGGCACAACCCAAACCTATAAACCTTTTATTGAAATAAACCCTGTAAAGCGAGTCGTTTTCAAATGCAGAATATTTTATTCTGTCAAGATTAAGTTCGCCGCCGTTAGAAAAACGTACGGCCTGTTTTTCGCTGACCTCAAAAGCGGGCATATAATCTACCGCTTTATCGCACGGTAAAATATAGTCGCATATATTTTCACTTGTCAGGTCGTCTAAACTTACGCAATCAGATATATCAAACCCTGCGGTTTTTGTGCGGTTTAATCTTGTAAGTGTTGCACCGCAACCCAATTTTTCACCTATATCTCGGCAAAGTGAACGTATATACGTGCCTTTTGAAACGGTTGTTGTAATATCAAATTCAAAATTTTGATTAAGTTTACCCGTTTGCTCAATCGAATAGATATTAACCTCACGCGAGGGTATATCTACGTTTTCACCTCGACGGGCAAGTTCATACATACGCACGCCATTTTGCTTAATTGCACTAAACATAGGCGGTGTTTGCTGCTGTAAACCTATAAAAGATTTTAAAATATCGGATATTTCGCCCTGAGTTACGTTGACAGCGTTTTGCAATAGTACATTGCCAGTAATATCGCAAGTATCGGTAGTAATGCCAAGTTTAACAGTAGCCGAATAACTTTTTTCGGCATCGGTAACGTATTGCGATAAAACCGTAGCCCTGCCTATAAGTATGGGCAAAACACCTGTAGCCATAGGGTCAAGCGTGCCTGTATGACCGACACGCTTTTCACCCGCTAATCTTTTAATGCGTGCAACCGCACCGAAAGATGTTATGCCTTCGGGCTTATTCAGCAGAAGAAGTCCAAACATTGTTTTCCTCCATTTGCTGTTTTATAACATCTAAAACCTGTGTTTTAACAAAACTTAACGAACCGTACAAGGTTGCCCCTGCGGCGTTTTTATGACCGCCTCCGCCTAAGTTTTTGCAAATTACAGATGCATTAAGCGGTTCGTAGGTACGCAAAGAAAGTTTGTATACATCGGTGCCTGTTTGTTTTATTGTTACACCTGCAATTACGCCTTCAACACTACGTGAAATAACGCTTATTCCCTCAAGGTCGGTGCCGCTGCAACCTGTTTTTTGTTGCATAGCGGCGGTAATTGTAAGCAACATACATTTATCGTCAAAATGGTATTCCGCCGAATCAAGCACCATACGTTCAAGGGTGAGCAAATTTTTGCTTTTTGTATCAAACATTATTTTGTTTATAACATCTGCCTCGATATCGTATTCATAAAGCGATGCCGCTATTTTGTGTGTTTTAGATGTAACGCACGAATACTTAAAGCAGCCTGTATCGGTTGCTATGCCTGTATAAAGTGCTTTTGCTATTGTGTTGTCAAACTGTATGCCCAATTCAACCAATAACTCATACATTATTTCACAGGTTGCGGAAGCGTTTGCATCAAGATATAACGATTTTGCATAACGAAGATTTGAAATATGATGATCAATATTAAGGTCAATAATTTCACCGAAATCTTTTTCTAAAGAACCTAACAATCGTTTATCGGCAACGTCAACCGCAATAACAACGGCGTTTTCACGTTTTACATAATCTGTATTACACAAAAAATATGCATATTTAGACGGAATTACATCGGGGCAAATTACCTCAGCACTTTTATTCAACTGCTTGAGTCCGTAATAAAGTGCATAAGCCGAACCCAAAGTGTCGCCGTCGGGCGAAGCGTGTGTAAGAATTATATAATTATTGTTTTCTTTCAAAAAGTTTACGGTATCTTTTAGGGTAAAATCAATGCAATTATTATCCATAATTGTGTCACATCCTTTCGTGACCGAATTAACGTTTAATTATCAAAGGATTCTATAATTTTTGAAATGTGTACACTGTTTTCTATAGAATTATCAACCACAAAACGCAGTTCGGGTACCTTACGCAGTTTTAAACGGCTGCCGAGTTCACGGCGGATATAACCCGCCGCACTCTTATTTAATGCCTTAACCGATTCCTCGGTTTTGGCGGAACCCTCAATAGCACTAACGTAAACGGTTGCATAAGACATATCGCCCGAAACATCAAGTTTTACAATGCTGAGCATTTTGCTTACTCTCGGATCTTTTACTTCACGCAAAAGTTCAGAAAGGCAAAGGCGAATATCAGATGTTACACGGTTAATTTTATATCCTGCCATTAATCTTTATATTCCTCCATAACAAAGGCTTCAAAAACGTCGCCCTCTTTGATATCCGCAAATTTTTCAAGACCGATACCACATTCATAGCCCTGTGCAACCTCTTTAACGTCATCTTTGAATCTACGCAAAGATTTAATTGCATCTTCACAAATTACAATGCCGTCACGCACAACACGAATTTGGCATGCACGTGTTACCTTGCCGTTTGTTACATGGCAACCTGCAATAGTGCCGACATTTGAAATTTTATAGGTATCACGCACTTCAACGGTACCGAGTATATTTTCACGGTATTTTGGTGCTAACATACCTTTCATAGCGGCTTCGATTTCTTCAATGCAGTCGTAAATTACACGGTAGGTACGAACATCAACGCCATCGCGTTCGGCAGTTGCTTTTGCAACCGCATCGGGACGTACGTTAAAGCCTACTACAATAGCACCCGATGCCTGTGCAAGCATAATATCGGATTCATTAATAGCACCTACACCGCCGTGAATAACGCTAACCTTAACCTCTTCGTTAGAGAGTTTAACAAGACTGTCTTTTACCGCTTCAACACTACCTTGAACATCGGCTTTAACAATAACGTTAAGTTCTTTAAGGTCGCCCTCACTCAACTGACTGAAAAGATTATCGAGAGTAACTTTTTGTTTTGAATTAAATATTTCGTTTTTGATTTTTTCTTTACGTTGTTCAACAAGTTCACGTGCCAAACGTTCGTCGGATACAGCGTCAAAACCGTCACCTGCATCGGGTGTTTCGGCAAGACCTGTAATTTCAACAGGAACAGACGGACCCGCAACTTTTACAACTTTACCGTTTTCATCGGTCATTTGTCTTACTCTACCTACAGAAGTACCTGCAACTATAATATCACCTGTGTGCAAAGTACCATTTTGTACAAGCAAAGTAGCAACCGGACCGCGACCTTTGTCAAGGCGTGCTTCAATAACAACACCCTTTGCCTTACGGTCGGGGTTAGCCTTAAGTTCGAGCATTTCGGCTACAAGCAATACGTTTTCAAGCAAATTGTCAATACCTGTGTGTGCTTTTGCCGAAACGGGAACGCATATAACGTCACCGCCCCATTCTTCAGGAACAAGTGAATGTTCGGTAAGTTGTTGAAGAATTCTGTCGGGATTAGCCTCAGGTTTATCCATTTTGTTTATTGCAACTATTATTTGAACGTTTGCGGCTTTTGCGTGGTTTATAGCCTCAATAGTTTGCGGCATAATACCGTCATCGGCGGCAACAACCAATATTGCAATATCGGTAGCCATAGCACCGCGTTGACGCATAGCGGTAAATGCGGCGTGACCCGGTGTGTCAAGGAATGTAATATCCTGACCTTTACATTTAACACGGTACGCACCTATATGCTGTGTAATGCCGCCTGCTTCGGTATCGGTAACGGCAGTATCACGTATAGCATCAAGCAAAGAAGTTTTACCGTGGTCAACGTGACCCATTACAACTACAACAGGACTGCGTGGTTTAAGGTCTTCAGCGGAATCTTCGGTAACGTCCATAATTTTTTCTTCAATAGTAACAACTACGGCACGTTCAATTTTAGCACCCATTTCGGTAACTACTATTTCGGCGGTATCGTAATCAATAACTTGGTTTACGGTAGCCATCATACCGAGTTTAAAGAGTTCTTTAATAACTTCGGCAGCAGTTTTTTTCATAGCGGCGGCAAGTTCGCCTACGGTTATTTCATCGCCTACGGTTACTGTAATAGGGGTCTTTTTAATGCGTTCAAGTTGCATACGGCGTAACTTATCTGCCTCGGTTTCGCGTTTAGCACCTTGCGGACGGCGGTAATCCTGCGATTTTTGTTTGATTTTTTGTTTACGTGAGAAATTGTCACGCATTGAGTTTGCAGGAGCGATATTTTCGTACTTTTCATTGTATTTATCAATATTAACGTTAGATGTACGTGTATCTACGTGTCGAAGTTGTGCAGGACCGCGATTTGGTGCGGCACCCTGTTTCTTTTCTTTTTTAGGCGGTGCAACAAGCGGACCGTCATAATTCTTTTCAGCCGATTTTGTATCTTTGCTTTCAGAAGTTTTTTCTGCCTTTTTAGGTTGTGTAGCCTTTTTGTTTTCAACCTTTGGTTGCTCTTTTTCGGGTTTAGCGGATGCCTTTGGTCGTTCTTTTTTGGCTTCGGGTTTTTTAGTCTCTGCTTTTTTGGCAGGTTCTGTTTTTGAAGTTTCGGGCTTTTTCTTTTCGGGTGTTTTACCCTCGGCTGCTGCAGCAGCAGCCTTTAACTGTTCTAAAATTGCCATTTGTTCGGCAAGTTTTTTATCTTTTTCATCTTTGCGTTTTTTTGCCTGTGCGGCACGAACATCGGCACCTGTTGCAAAATATTCGTCAAAACTTTTTACCGAATATTTTTTGGTAAGTGCATCAAAAACCATTGCGATTTCGTTTTCTATCAATACGGCAGAAGATTTTTTCTCCTCGCCTGTGAGTGACTGTACAAGTGCTATAATATCTTTTGAAGGTATATTAAAGTCTTTTGCCATATCACTGATTTTATATCTACTTATCATTTAAGTTCCTCCCTACTGTGTTTGCCGATAACAAACCGTTTGAAAAATTACTGTCGTTTACCGATATTATTCCGCATTTATGCCCCGTTGCGTGTGACAACTGTTGCATATCGTAATCATCCAAAAGCAAAACCGCTGTTTTATATTTATCGGCGTAAAAGTTAACCTCTTTTTTGCTTTTTGGCGATACATCGTTTGCTATCAACACTAATTTACTCTTTTTTTGCACGATTGCGGTGTGTACGGCATCAAAGCCGTATGAGAGTTTGCCTGCTTTTGACGCAAAACCTAATAGTGTTAAAATTTTGTCGTTCAAGAATTTTCACACTCCAAAGCCAGAGTATTATATATTTCTTTATCTACTTTAACAGAAAACGTATGAGCGAGTGCATTTATTTTTTCCGCTTTTTTTAAACATTCTCCGCATTTACAGATATATGCACCTCTACCCGAAAGTTTATTTGTTTTATCTATAACTATTTCACCGTCGGGTTTTTTAACTATTCTGTAAAGTTCTGCCTTAGGTTTCATTTCACGACAACCTATACACATACGTAACGGTATTTTTTTTGCTGACAAATTCAAAACTCCCTAAATATATTTTTACTCACCGAAAAAGCCACTTTCGGGATGAATGTCGATTTTCCAACCTGTAAGTTTAGCCGCAAGGCGAACATTTTGACCCTTGTTGCCTATAGCGAGTGAAAGTTGTGATTCGGGAACACGAGCCACGCAAACCTTGGGTTCGGTGCTTTGAATTTCAACCGATACAACCTTAGCGGGTGCGAGTGCTTCGGTAACAAATGCAACAGGATCTTCGCTGTATTTAACAATATCGATTTTTTCGCCTGCAAGTTCTTCTACAATTTTGTTTACACGTGCACCGCGTTGACCTATACAAGCACCAATGGCATCAATTTCTTCATTTGCAGACCAAACTGCCATTTTGGTACGTGAGCCTGCCTGACGTGAAATAGCCTTTATTTCAATAGTACCGTCAAAAATTTCGGGTACTTCGGTTTCAAAAAGACGTTTTACAAGACCTGGGTGTGTACGTGAAATCATAATACGTGGTCCGCGTTCGGTTTCTTTTACGTCTACAACATAAACTTTAATGTGGTCGCCCTCGCAAATAACCTCATCGGGTACCTGTTCTGCCTTAGGTAAAACAGCGTCGTTATGACCTATTTCAAGAACTGCGTTGCCGTTTTGTGGGTCAACACGCTTAACAACCGCAGTTATAACCTCACGGTTATGACTTTGGAATTCTGCAAGTGCCTGACCGCGTTCGGCTTCTCTTACACCTTGGCGGAAATTGTTTTTAGAATTTTGTGCCACAATTCTGCCGAATTTTTTAGGATCAAGTTTAATGTCTATAAATCCTTCGTTAAGTGATTTAGCATCAATTGCTGCGGCGTCTTCTTTTGTGATTTGTGTGTAAGGATTTTCAACCTCATCTACAATTTCTTTGCGTACGGTTACGCTGAAAATTTCTTTTTCAACGTCAATAGTGCAGGTTACTATGTCGTTGCCGCCATAATCTTTTCTTGCTGCTACGGTAATAGCCTCTGCAATTTTGTCGGCGATAAACTCGCAAGGAACACCCTTTTCCTGTTCCATAAATCTTAATGCTTCAAAAAGTTCTTTATTATCCTTTTTTTCTTTTGCTGACATTTTTGTTCTTGCCATTTTTCTAATTACCTCTATCCTTTTAAATTTTAAAAAGTTTCAACAATATATACTTTTGAAAAAGAATTTTTTTCAAAATAAGTTTCTTTGCCGTCAATATCAAGCGTTATTCCGCCGTCGTAAGATTTTAAAACACCTTTAAACTCTTTTTTGCCGTCAATACCTTTGAAAAGTTTTACGGTAACCGTTTTGCCTATACCGTATTCAAAATGTTGAGGGCGGCTGAGTTCACGTTCAAGTCCTGCGGAACAAACCTCTAAATAATACGAACAGTCAATAGGATCTGCCTCGTCAATTATTGGGTCTACCGCGTGTGACACCTCGGTGCAATCGTTTATGCAAACGCCATCGGGTTTGTCAATAAAAATACGCAGATAATGTGATGCACCCTCTTTTACAAAACGTACATCCCAAAGTGACACACCGCATTGTTCTACGGTGTCTTTCACAAGGTCATACACCTTTTCGGCTATGCTTGCCATTAACATTCCTCCAAAATGAAAGTGAGCAGGTTTTGAACCCACTCACCTTTCTAATCATAAGTACTGTAACTATTATAACACAAATACTGATAAAATCAAGTATTTTTTTCTTAAATACGAAAAACGGCTACCGACAAAATTATTATGCCGAGAATTACCCTGTATACAGCAAATATTTTATAACTGCCGCGTTTTAAATAACTCATCAAAAACTTTATAACCAAAAGTCCCGATACAAAACTTGCGGCAACGCCGAGTATAAATTCTAAACTGAGGGTAAATTCACCTATAGATAAAATTACTGCGGCGGCAACAATAGGAGCTGAAAGCAAAAATGACAACTTTGCGGCACTTTCACGTTCTACGCCCATAGCACGAGCCACGGTCATGGTAATGCCCGAACGTGATGTTCCGGGAATTGCGGCGGCGACTGCTTGTGAAACACCTGTTGCAAAGGTTTGTTTAAACCCGATTTTATTGTAAACTATATCGGATTTAGACCTTTTATCAACAAAATACAGCACAACACCCATAATAATAAGTGCTATTGAAATTATAATCATTTGCACATTAAGATTATCGCCCGTTATTTTTTCAATAACCTTTTCAAGCACAAGCCCCAGCACACCTGCGGGAATTGTGGCGGCAACAATCCACCAAAACATTTTGCCGTTGTGCGTTTTTTCTTTTTTTACAACAAGTTTTACACCGCCCGTAATAAGCGATAGCCAATCTTTGTAAAAGTATATAAGTATTGCAAGCAACGTGCCTGCATGCAAAGCCAAATCGAATGAATCAGAAATATTATCCCACTTAAAAAGCCACGGCATTATATTAAGATGTGCCGAACTTGAAACGGGTAAAAATTCGGTAAGACCTTGAACAATACCCAAAAACACCGCTTGCAACCATTCTGCCAAAGCAGTTACCCCCTATTTGTTTATTAATTCTTTATACAAACCTATATATGCACCTGCAGAAGCATTCCAACTGTTGTTACAGTTCATAGCACGGGTTCTTAGTATATTCCAACCTTTTTTGTCGCTATAGCCTTCAAGTGCACGCCATACTGCGTTTTGCATTTCGTGTGCATTAAAGTTTTTAAATGTAAAGCCGTTGCCGACACCGTCACCGCTGTCACGGATAGTGTCATTAAGACCGCCCGTTTCACGCACAATCGGAATAGTGCCGTAACGCAGTGCAACCATTTGTGCCAAACCGCACGGTTCACTTTTGCTGGGCATTAAAAAGATATCGGCACCTGCATATATACGGTGTGCAAGTGTAGAATCAAATCCGAGTTTAAGACCTACTTTATCGGGATATTTTTGTGCCATCTCGTAGAAGAAGTTTTCAAACTCATACTCACCCGAACCCAAAATTACAAACTGCACATCTGCCTGTAAAATTTCTTCAAAAACGCATTTTACAAGGTCAAGACCTTTATGCTTTACAAGACGTGTAACAATACCCACAAGTGCGGTGTCCGCCTTAACGGGAAGCCCCATCTGTTTTTGTAGTTCCGACTTATTATAAGCCTTATCCGATAAGGTGTCAACCGTAAAGTTTTTAAATATTAACTTGTCGGTTTCGGGGTTGTAAACATCGTAATCTATGCCGTTTACAATGCCTGTAAGTTTATAGGTAAACTGTTTCAAAATATTGTCAAGCCCGTGTGAATAATACGGCTCTAAAATTTCGCGTGCGTATGTAGGCGACACGGTTGTAACCTTGTCAGCACATTGAATTGCCGCTTTCATAAGGTTTGCACAGCCGTCATACTCAACAAGACTTTCTCTGCCGGGTACAAGACCTAATAAATCACCGTAAAGTTCCATACCGTATTTGCCTTGATACTGAATATTATGGATTGTAAAAACTGTCTTAATATCGGTATAAAGCGGATCTGCCTTGTAAAACTCGTTAAGATATACAGGTACCATTGCAGTTTGCCAATCGTTGCAATGAATGATATCGGGTTTGAAATCTATATACGGTAAAATTTCAAGCACGGCACGTGAAAAGAATGCAAAACGCTCGGCGTCGTCATAATGGCCGTAAAGCATATCACGTTTAAAATAATACTCGTTATCAATAAGGTAGTATATAACGCCGTCTAAATGTGCTTCAAATATACCGCAGTACTGACGTCTCCACGCAACAGGAACGGTAATACTACCTATAAATGTCATTTTTTCGCGAAGTTCGGGGCTTACGCAACTGTAAAGTGGCATAACCACCCTGCAACCTACCATACGGCGACGCAGAGCCTTGGGCAACGCACCCGAAACATCTGCCAAACCGCCCGACATTGCAAAAGGCAATGCCTCACTCGTAGCAAATAAAATTTTCATAAATTACTCCCATAAATTAAATTATCTGATCTTTTGCTATAAAGAACGACTGTTCATCTGTGCCCTTAATAACCATACCTTCACTTACAACAGCGTTTTTATCGGAAACTACGTTTTCAAGTTGGGTATTTGCCCCCACCGTAACACTTTGCATAAGTATACAATTTTTAACAACGGCACCTTTTTCAACCTTTACTCCTCTGAAAAGAAGTGAATTTTCAACCGTGCCTTCTATTACGCAACCTTCAGCCACAAGTGAATTTTTAACACTTGACTGTGTGCCGTATCTTGTGGGCATATCGTCACGTGTTTTGGTATAAACGGGACGATCTTTTATAAATAAATTTTTACGTACATCGGCATCGAGCATATCAAAACTTGCTGTTTGATAAGCCTTAAAACTGTCAATTATAGCGGTGTATCCGTTATGAATATACGCCATAATTTTTAAATCGTTAACATTTGCCGAAATAATATCCGCACTTACGGTTTCGGCACCGTCTTCATAATGCGTTTTAACAAGTTCAATTAGTTTTTCACGGTTAAATACATATATATTCATACCGTATAAATCATCGGCATTTATGCTTTGCGGAAAAGCGGTGCCTTTAATTTGACCGTCATTAGATACATTAAGTGTCATTGTATATTTGTTATTTTCGCAGTTTAAACCGCTGTTGCAAACTACGGTTATATCGGCATCTTTTTCTTTATGATATTTAACAACCGCATTTACATCAACATTAGATACGGTTCGAGCATCACACAGTACAATATATTTTGTATTGCATTTAAGCATAAAATCCATTGCACCGTAAAGTGCTTCAACATAACCGCGATACAAACGTGAATTGCCTATATTAAACGGAGGCAAAATACGTATTCCGCCGCTTTTACGGTCAAGGTCCCAATGCATACCGCTGCCTATGTGATCCATCAGCGAACGGTATTTTTCACGGGTGATTATGCCCACGTTTGAAACACCTGCGTTTACAAGGTTTGAAAGGCAAAAATCAATAAGACGGTATCTGCTACCGAAAGGTATAGAGGATATTGATCTTTTTTCGGTAAGATGTTCTACTGTTTCGTCATAAGTATTGGCAAAAACAATACCTGCTACACTTGATGAAATCATTATGTTTCCTCCTTTGTTACGTCTTCGGTTATCATTTCTTTAGCACCGATTTTTACGTTGGCACCTATTTTAACACCGCTGCCTATAACGGTAATGCCAAAATCATCGGGGTTAATTTCGGTGGGGTCTACACCTATTGATGCGTTTTCTTCTACAACAACATTTTCGGCTATTATAGAATACTTAACCTTAGCACCCGATTTTATAACCGCACCCGGCATTACGAGTGAATATTCAACCTCGGCACCCTCTTCAACGGTTACATTTTCAAACAAAATGGAATAATCAAGTTTGCCATAAACCTCGCAACCGTCGGTTACAAGTGAGTTTTCAACGTGCGATTTATCTGAAATGTATTGTGGGGGTGAAGCCACCGTGCGTGAATATATACGCCAATCTTTATCTGAAAGATTAAGGTTAATTTTAGGATTAAGCAGGTCGAGGTTTGCCTCCCACAAAGAGTCAACCGTGCCTACGTCTTTCCAATAATCGTTAAAGCGGTAAACCATCATTAATTCGTTGTTATTAAGCATAAGCGGAATAACATTTTTACCGAAATCGTTATCGGAATCGGGGTTTTTATCATCTTCGTTTAAATATTTTTTAAGTTTTTCCCAAGTGAATACATATATACCCATTGATGCCAAACGGCTTTTTGGATTTTTCGGTTTTTCTTCAAACTCATATATACTGCCGTCACGGTTGGTGTTCATAATACCAAAACGTGATGCCTCTTCTAAAGATACTTCCAAAACTGCTATTGTGCAGGCCGCACCCGATGCTTCGTGCTGTTCTATCATTTTGGAATAGTCCATTTTATATATATGGTCACCCGACAAAATAAGCACATATTCAGGGTTGTATCTTTCAATAAATTCGGTATTTTGGTAAATAGCATTGGCAGTACCCTTATACCAATCGCCGCCCTTTTGACCTTGATAAGGCGGTAATATATGCACACCGCCGTTTTGACGGTCTAAATCCCAAGGTTTGCCCGAACCCACATAATCGTTTAGTTCAAGCGGCTTGTACTGTGTCAAAATACCCACAGTATCAATGCCGGAATTTGTGCAGTTTGAAAGCGGAAAATCTATTATTCGGTATTTGCCGCCGTAAGGAACCGCAGGTTTGGCAATTTTGCCTGTTAGAACACCAAGCCTACTGCCCTGTCCACCTGCAAGAAGCATTGCAACGCATTTTTTATTAATCACAAAAACATCTCCTTTTTTATAACCCATTATTTTTCAGACTTTAATTTGTGTTTTTTAGGTACTTTATAATATGTTACCGAAAGTGCAGGTATGTCAATTGAAATTGAATTATCATACCCGTGCATTGAAATGCTGTCACTTTGGTAATATTCGGCAACATTGCCGTTACCTCCGTATTTTTGGTCGGCAGAACAAAACATTTTTTTGTAACGCCCCGCCGACGGCACACCTATGCGATAATCACTTCTGTCTACGGGAACAAAATTGCACACGCAAATTATTTCATCGCCCGATTTGTTTATTCTTCTAAAAGAAATTACACTTTGATTGCAATCATCGTTAGATATCCAAGAAAAGCCTTCCCATGAGTAATCAATCTGCCAAAATTCGCTGTGTTTAATATAAAATTTGTTAAGGTCTTTAACAAAATCCTGCATCTTTTTATGCATATCGTAATCTAGCATAAACCATTCGAGAGGTTCGTCGTAACGCCACTCTATAAACTGTGCAAACTCTTGCCCCATAAAAAGCAGTTTTTTGCCCGGATGAGCCATCATATATGCATAAAAAGCACGCAAACTTGCAAATTTTTCTTCATATTCGCCGGGCATTTTGTTAATAAGTGAACATTTGCCGTGCACCACCTCATCATGCGAAAGCGGTAACACAAAATTTTCGCTGAAAGCGTAAAAGAATGAAAATGTAAGACAATCGTGATTGTGTTTTCTGAAATAAGGGTCAAGTGACATATACCTTAGCATATCATTCATCCAACCCATATTCCACTTAAAATTAAAACCTAAACCGCCGTCAGACACGGGTTTTGTAACAAGCGGCCACGCGGTTGACTCTTCGGCAATCATCATAACCGAAGGGTTTACGGCAAATGCCGCTTCGTTTAAACGGCGTAAAAATTCTATTGCCTCTAAATGCTCACGTCCGCCGTAAGAGTTGGGTATCCATTCGCCGCCGTTTCTGCCGTAATCTAGATACAGCATTGAAGCCACGGCGTCTACACGCAAGCCGTCTATATGGTATTCTTTAAGCCAAAATACAGCACTTGAAATTAAAAAGTTCATTACCTGTACTCTGCCGTAATCAAATACACAGGTACCCCATTCTTTATGCTCGCCCTTGCGGTCATCGGCGTATTCGTAACAGGGTGTTCCGTCAAAACGGTACAGACCGAATTCATCTTTCGGAAAATGTGCAGGAACCCAATCAAGTATAACACCTATGCCGTTTGAGTGCATTATATCAATAAATTCTTTAAAATCACGCGGGGTGCCGAAACGTGACGTAGGTGCAAAATAACCCGTTACCTGATACCCCCAAGAACCTTCAAACGGGTGCTCGGTAATGGGCATAAGTTCAATATGGGTGTACCCCATTTTTTTAACGTATTTTGACAATTCTTTTGCGGCGGTTACGTAATCGTAGGTATTGCCGTCGGCAAAACGTTTCCAAGAGCCTAAATGCACCTCGTAAATATTTACGGGTGAATCTATAACATTTTCTGAAAGTTTTGTTTCACGCCACTCGGTATCGGACCAAGTGAATTCGTCATCTGCATAAATTTTAGAGGAATTTGCAGGTGCGGTTTCAAAATGCCTTGCATAAGGGTCACTTTTAAGCGTAGTTTTGCCTTCGGGTGACGTTATTGCATATTTGTAAATATCAAAATTTTTAATGCCTTTGATTTCGGTTTGCCAAATGCCGTTATCAACTAAATGCATAGGGTTTGATGTTACATTCCAATTATTAAAATCACCCACAACGCTGACTTTATCGGCATTGGGTGCCCAAACTCTGAAAAGTGCAACACCGTCTTCCAAAAAAGAACCCATATATTCATACGCATTATTTTTTATTTCAAGGTTAAAACCTTTATCAAAATTTTTCAATTTTTGCATCCTTTCCGCAAAACTGCACTTTTTAAAATTCTATCCACACTTATTATAGCAAGGTTTAATTATTTTTTCAATGGTTTTTGTTAAAAAACCGTAAATTAAACAATTTTAATTTTGCGTTTGTTGTGCAAAATGCACAATTTTTTCACGTTTTTCTACACAAAACAACTTTTTAACGGTAATTTTTTAAATTTTTGTCAAACAATTCCGATATTTTACCGCTTACAAGTATGGTTTCTGAACCTATAACAGTTATTTCGCTCCAAGGTATTACGATGTCTTCACTGCGGCCGAACAACCCCAAAAATCGTAATTTACCAAACACTATTACCGAGGTAAGATTTCCGCTTTCGGTATCCATTTCGATATCCGAAACGAACCCCAAAACACAACCGTTTTCTATACAAACAACCTGCTTGTTTTTTAACTCGTCAATTCTGCATAACATAAATATCACCGCTTAATAATATGATTTTTTCAAAAAATTAATAACTTGATAAAATAACTTGACTAATTCAATTTGAATTGATATAATTATTTAGCAATTTATAACTGCTGGAGTAGCACAGTTGGTAGTGTAACTGATTCGTAATCAGTAGGTCGTGGGTTCAAGTCCCATCTTCAGCTCCAACCCAAAAATCCTGTCGAGATAATCGACAGGATTTTTGGGTTGGATTATTCATTTTTCATTATTAAATATTCATTATTCAATCAAAATGTAATTACTTTAACAAAGCAGAAACTAATTTTCGCAAAACTTGATTATTAAAATTAACGCAGTAAAAAATCTCACCTCTTTAGATTAATGGATGTAGCAAAAATCTTTGATTTTTGACAGAGAAATTGTTAATGTACTAACTTAAACCACAAAGAAATATCAATATAATGAAAACTAAATCACATTGTTGTATTAAGATATGAAATAAATTTATTCTATCCCTCAGTCAAAGGGTTTACAGTAATTACGAACGCGGAGATATAGATATACCAACCGCTATTTTAATAAAAATTGCCGATTTTCACGATGTTTCGGTTGATTATTTACTTAACCGAACCGATAATCCAAACACTAATACCTAATATATAAAATCACATAAAACAACCCCTATACCTCAATGAGATATAGGGGTTAAAGTTTTAATAATAAATTATTTTACCATGCTTGCAACTTCAGATGCGAAATCGTCAACACGTTTTTCAATGCCTTCGCCTTTTTCCATACGAACAAAGTCAGCAAGTTTAATTTCAACACCGAGTTCTTTAGCAGTGTTAGCAACGTATTTGCCAACTGTGATGTCGCCGTCCATAACAAATGCTTGGTCAGCAAGGCAGTTCTCTTTATAGTATTTGCTGATTTTACCGTCAACAATTTTACCGAGAACAACATCGGGCTTGTTAGCCATTTTAGGATCTTCTTTCATTTGAGCGATAAGAATTTCCTTTTCTTTTTCTATAACTTCTGCAGGAACAGATGCTTCATCAAGATAGGTTGGGTTCATAGCGGCAATTTGCATTGCAACGTTTTTACCCATTGTGATAAAGTCAGCGTTTGTAGCATCAACATCGCCATCAAATTTAACAAGAACACCAATTTTGCCGCCTGCGTGAACGTAGTTAACTACATTGCCTTCGAAGCGAACAAAACGACGGATTTTAATGTTTTCACGAATTTTAAGGAAGAGTTCCTGAACCATTTCTTCAACGGTTTGACCGTTTTCAACACAAGCGTTAAGAGCATCAACATCTGCAGGGTTTTGTGCTGCGATGATTTTAGCAATTCTAAGAGCCAATGCTTTAAAATCGTCACCGTTTGCAACGAAGTCTGTTTCAGCGTTGAGTTCAACAACAACGCCTACACCGTTTTCGCAAATAGCACATACTGTACCTTCTGCAGCAACACGGCTTGCCTTTTTAGCCTGTGATGCAAGACCTTTTTCACGAAGAAAATCTACGGCTGCATCCATATCACCGTTGCATTCTGTGAGTGCTTTTTTGCAATCCATCATACCGCAACCGGTTTTTTCTCTTAAAGCCTGAACGTCTTTAGCAGTAAAAGCCATAATTATATATCTCCTTTGTTAGAATAAAGTATAAATTAAATTATTCTGCAACTTCTTCGGTTGCTTCAGCAGCAACTTCTTCGCCGTCGTTAGCAGCGGTGCCCATTTCTTCACCCTGTCTGCCCTCGATAACAGCAGCAGCGATAGTTTCTGCAATAAGTTTAACTGCACGGATAGCGTCATCGTTACCGGGGATAACAGCGTCGATTTCATCAGGATCGCAGTTAGTGTCAACGATAGCAATAATCGGAATACCGAGTTTTTTAGCCTCTGCAACAGCAATACGCTCTTTGCGGGGGTCAACTATGAAAAGTGCACCGGGCATTTTGTTCATATTTTGGATACCGCCGATGAATTTTTCAAGTTTTTCAATTTCAAGAGTAAGATTTGATGCTTCTTTTTTAGGAAGAAGTTCAAATGTACCGTCATCACGCATAGCACGAAGTTGTTCAAGACGTGCAATACGGGTACGAATTGTTGAGAAGTTTGTAAGCATACCGCCGAGCCAACGTGCATTTACGTAAGGCATACCGCAATGCTCTGCTTCTTCTTTAACAGAATCTTGAGCCTGTTTTTTAGTACCTACGAACAAAATGTCGCCGCCGTTTGCTGCGATGTCGCGTGCAAACAAATAAGCCTCGTTAAGTTTTTTAACGGTTTTTTGAAGGTCGATAATGTAGATACCGTTTCTTTCTGTGAAAATGTACTCAGCCATTTTCGGATTCCAACGTCTTGTTTGGTGACCGAAGTGTACACCTGCTTCAAGAAGTTGTTTCATTGATACAACTGCCATAATTTTTTCCTCCTGAGGTTTTTCCTCCATCCCGTCAAAGCACATGGTATTAACCTTTGTATCAGCGGTTACACCTCTACCTGCATAAAACGGAATGTGTGTAATATTTTTACTACCTAAACGGTAGCCGATAAATTATATCATAGCATTTTATAAAATGCAAGTGTTTTTTACTGTTTTTTATACATTTTTAAAATCTGTTCGGCACGTTCAACTATTTGAAGGCGTAACGATTCGGGTTTTAACACTTCAAGTTTGTCACCGTAATTCATAATCCAAGTAATAAGCCCCTCGCTCAAAGCCGCCTCAACCGAAAAATTAAAATGCGTGTTTGAAACATTAGATATAAAAATTCGGTTGCCGAAACGGTCGGCAATTTGTTCAAGTATTGAATTGTCGGCTTTAAACTTGATTTCTTGTAATTCGCCGCCGAACATTCCGAAAAGTTTTTCGGTGTAATCCGCAACGTCAAAGGTGTCGATGTATTCGCTGACCTGACTGAAGTGACGCAAAGGTTGTTCTGAAATTTCAACCGATTTTATGCGGTCAACACGCAACTGCATAAGATTATCGTATTTTTCGTAATTGCAAATTAAATAGTAGTGGTCATCTTGCCAAGTAAGTGCATAAGGACTCACCGTTCTGGTTTTGTATGCTACTGTTATTTTTTGATCCGGACCAATTATACGTTTAGCGTATTTAAATGTGATTTTTTTGCCGTTGTTTATTGCCTCGTTGATGTTGTCTATGTTATAAAAAATTTCTTTGTTATTTGTTTTATTGTTATCGTTAATATAAATATTTTTAATATCGTTTTTAACCTGATAAACGCTTAACATTTTATCAAGTTTAGCGGTTAGTTCAAATGTTTTTTTAGATGTTATAAACTTTGCGGTTTTTACGGCATCTTTAAGAAGATAAATTTCAGGCAATTCAAATTCACGTGTTGCCAAAAAGTAACCGTTTTTTGGGGTGCGTGTAGTTACAATATCGTATCCGAAAGATATTAAACACTCAATGTCATCATAAATCGCCTTGCGTTCGGCATTTATATTGTATTCAGACAATTTTTCGCAAATTTCATTTGCCGAAAGCGGATGCTGTTCATCGGTAAATTCGGTTAATATTTTTATAATGTATAAAATTTTTATTTTTTGACCTCTTCTTGCTGCCATTTTTTAACACCTTCCATAAAGTCGTTATAACCGTAAACGGCATTTACACAATCCAAAAAAGCGTTTGCAGACATACCCTGCGGCAAATTTAAAAATGCAGATAAACCGTTACGCAAAGCCGAACTGTTTTCAGCACCCGAAAGTCCTAAAATAAATAAATCGGTTTTACTGATTTTAGGCTCTGCACTGCCGCACACTTCACAGCCTGTTATACCGCTGCGTTCAAGGGCTGTAAGAATAGTTTGTTTATCTAAACCCTCTACACCCAAAAAGCCTTGTTTTGAAGATTTTGTTTTTCGCTTTTCTTTACCGCAAAGTTGCGGCACATAAACGTTTGTTACCGCCCCTTTAGGACAAATCTGTTTCAAGTGCGAACGTATAACCATACCTGCGTTGTCGGAATCGGTAATCACTATTATACCCTGATTTTCGGCAAGGCGGCGAATTAAATCGCACTTTTGCTTATCTTTAAATATACCAAAACCGTTAGTTGTAATAATAGTTGCATCAATAATATTTTCAAGTGTAATTTTGTCGTACTTACCCTCTACTATTACTGCTTGACTTAATTTAATCAATCGGTTCACCCTTTGTGATTATATATACAAGTTTTACGGTTAATTGCTCAAGTGCTGACTGTGCATCGGCGTTAAAACTTTTCAGCAATTTATCGGTTTCGCAAATGCAGTTTAAACTAAACCGCAATTTTTTAGCATCAAATTTTCTTAAATTTTGCGACGCACGGTCCAACAAAAACAGTTTGTTTTTAGGATACGAAAAATCTTTTGCCACATCTGTTTTTGAAATTCCGTTTTTGTTAGCCACAAAAATTCTGTAAATATCTATATATGAAGATGAAATATTATAAAGAATTGATATAGGTTCAATATGCATAAAAAACATATCGTTGAGTTGCGTTAACGCCGCCGAAATGTTGCCTGCAAAAATTTGTTTTACATAATCGTAAACCGATGCATCAACCGTTTTTACCGATACCTTGTCGATAATATCTTTGGTTATTTCACCCTCACCTACATAGCAACACAGTTTATCAAGTTCGTTTTTAAGGGTATTTAAATCACTGCCGGAGGTTTCTATTAAATAACGTGCGGCAATTTCACCGAAAACACAACCGCGTTTTTTAGCACCGTCAGACAACATTTTTACAAGAGATGTAATTGTGCGGTGATTAATTTCGGCACAAACGCCGCCTACCTTATCAACCGCGGCTAATATTTTTTTCTCTTTAGTGCCGCGTTTGGCATCAAACTCAACGGTATCAAAACAAATAATCAAAACACAGGTGTCATTGGCGTTGTTTATTAATTCAATAAAATTATCAAAATCACTTTTACTGCGGTGGTTAAAATCAAAGTCAGAAAAAACAACGCTTTTTTGCTCTGCCATTACAGGAAATTGATTAACCGCATCAAAGACATCTTGCAAGGCACTGTTGTCATCAAATTTTTGAAGATTAAAAAACGGATCACCGCCCGTTGCTTTTTGAGAAAGGGTATCTTTATAATATTTTTTTAAATACGAATCGTCACCGAAAAGCAGATACACCGAAGCAAAACGCTTTGACGATATATCTTTTTTTAAAATATCTTCACTTACTATTGCCATTTAATACAACCCCTTTCTTTTTTAATCTGTAATTATAATAATACATAAATGATATAACAACCGATACCGCAAAAGCCGAATAAAAGAATGCGTTTTCAGGTAAAAGGGCAACGGTTACGGGTAATGCGGCAACCGTGTTTACAATTTTTATAATAATGTTTAAACACAGGTTTATTACGTGAAAAAGTATTTTACATATAAAGTTTAAAAAAGGTATTTTATAAAACGGCAACGCAATAATTGCCATTACCAAAACAAATGTTACAGGGTATGTAACCAAAAGATTTGTTATAGGTGCCACTACCGACGAAAAGCCGAAAACTTTAACCGTTATCGGAAGTGTGAATACCATAGCCAAAGTTGACGATAAAATTATATTAATCACAGTCTTTAAAATTTTAGACTTGATGTTTAATTTGTTTACAATAACACGGTAATAAAACGGTACCACCCATATTATTGCAAGGGTAGAAAAAACCGATAACAAAAACGAAACATTTATAACCGTAAACGGTGCCGAAACAACTATTAACACAACCGCCGTAAGCAAAGAATTTAATGAATCGCTGTCACGGTTAAAGCAGGGTGCCAAACCTGCTATAACAAACATAATGCCTGCCCTTATAACCGATGTTGTAAATCCGCACACGGCGGCGATTGTTACTACGCAAAAAACAGAAATCAAACATCTTAAATAGCGGTTATAAAACAGTTTATCAAGCAAAACAAAGATTGCAGACATTATTATTGAAAGGTGCATACCCGAAACCACAACGACGTGGCTAATGCCCGTAGTTTTAATATTTGACGAAATTGTTTCACCGAGCAATGTTTTATCACCTATTGTAAGTGCGGTTAAAAATCCTGCGGCATCGCCGTCAAGATTTTGTAAAATTGTGTTTTTTACATATTTTCTAACCGAATATGCCGCTTTGTAAAACGTGTTTACCTTTTCGGTATTTTCAAAAGATTTTAAGGTTGCCGTAGCATAAATGCCGTCACCGTAATTTGAAAAATAATAATCGCTTTGAATATCAACCGCTTTGATTTTTAATTCTGCGGTTATAATATCGCCTACAGATAGGTCATTTCCCGAATAATCAAACGCCAAAAGTTTAATTTTGGGCAAATCGCCTTTGCCTTCGGATTTTAGAATAACAGTGTTGAATTTTTCGTAACAAATCGGCTCGGCATAAACCGAAAAATTATCGGTAACGGTTTCACCGTTTAAATTTTTAACCTTGTCTGTTTTTTGTTTTTGCAAAAACAAACTTGCAACAAACAATGCCGCAATTAAGCAAACGGTTAAATATTTTTTATTGTTTGCCGACTTAAAAATAAATAAAATCAAAAAAATTACAGCCAATGCCAATGCGATTTTTATATTGTAAAGTGCAACAAACGAAACGGCACAGCAAAATACAGACGGCAAAAAAACAGGGCGTTTTAAAATATCCATACGTTAAACATTAAAACTTATTCTTAGTTTTGTTATTCCATTTGGTAATGTCTTTAAGTTCGTTATACAAAGTTACGTAACTCTTGTGGCGTGAGGGCTGAATAACACCGTTATTAACCGCCTCTATAACCGCACAACCCTTTTCACCCGTGTGTGAACAACTTGCAAATTTGCAGTTGGTTGAATAATCCGAAAACTCTTTAAAACAGTACACTAAATTCTGTTTGAAATCGTATAAATCTTCGGTAGTTTCTATAGAAGAAAATCCGGGTGTGTCAACAACGTAACCGTTTTCAAGTGCAAACAGTTCGGTGTGGCGGGTAGTGTGTTTTCCCCTACCTAATTTTTGACTTACCTCACCGGTTTTTAAATTGAGTTCGGGGCAAATGGCATTTAAAAGGCTTGATTTACCTACGCCCGAATTACCCGAAAAAGCACATATATTGCCGTCAATTTCTTTTTTTAAGTCTTCTATACCAACATTTAATTTTGCCGACACAACATAAACTTTAAAACCTGATTTTTTATAGCAGTTGTATAAATCGTCAAAACTGCCCATATCGGATTTATTAAACACAATAATGGGTTCAATGTTGTTATAAATTGCAAGTGCGGTTATTCGGTCAATAGCCAATGTGTCGGGTGCAGGCGTTTCAAACGATGATACAATAAATAATTTATCAATATTTGCAACAAGCGGTCTTATCATATAGTTTTTTCTTTGAAGAACCTGCTCTATAACGCCGTGTGACTCATCGGTACAATCAAACAATACATTATCACCCACAACAGGGGAAATTCCCGCTTTGCGAAAATTCCCCCTGGCTTTACATTCATATACTTTGCCGTTGCAATTAACATAATAAAAGCCTGAGATAGCCTTAATAAGTACACCTGTCATAAATACACCGCTTATTAATTGCTTGCAGTATTGTTTTTACTGCCGACATCTGAACTGTTGTTTTTTTCGGTGTTATCTGCCGATGATGTATCATTTTTATTTTTGTTGATATAATCTTTATATTTTGATAAATTTTCCAACTCGGTGGTTTTATCTTTTGAAGCATCAACCTTAACCGTTAAATAATCGTAATAAGCATTATCGTTACCGAAACGTATTTTTACGGTGTATTTCAACTCTTTATCGGTGCCTGCCATTTGGTCGAATGTGTAGGTGCTTATTTCACTGAAATCAAGCATTGCACTTTCTTTAACCATTTGACCGTCTTTCCATAAAGAGAAATATCCCGTTGTTTTTGATGTTGCCAATGTATTGTTTACAAAAACAGTAGGTGCAAATTTGTAATTAACAACACCTGTGCTTACGTAAATTTTAATTGTAGTGCCTTCGGCAACCTTGCTGCTTGAATTTGCATCGGGTTCCTGTGCGATTATATAACCCTTCGGATACTCTTTTTCGGTAGAACTTAAATCGCGTGATTCACTTTCAACCACAAGACCTGCTTTTTCAATATCGGATTTACCTTTTTCTTCGGTAAGACCTACGGTATTAGGAACATCTACCATTTTAACCTCTTTACCGTTGCTTACATATATTGTAACTTCACTACCGTAAGATACAATAGTTGTGCGAACAGGATCGGTTTTAATGATTTTGTTCTCTTCTACCTCATCGTCGGCAATGTGCTCTACATTAACCTTAAAGCCTTTACCCTTGAGTTCCGAAACACCTGCAGATTCGGCTTTGCCGTAAACATCGGGGATTTCGGTATTTTTAGCACCCTGACTTACAATAAGTGTTATTTGTGGGTTTCCTTTAAGTTTTTCACCGCTTTTTTGCGATTGTTCGCACACTTCACCCTGCTCATATTCGCTGTTATACTCGTATTCAAAATCTATTTCAAAAATATTATAATATTCGCTGTCTTGCACTTCTTTTACGGTCATACCCAAAAAGTCGGGACATTCTATTTCTTTACCTGTGTTTTTAAACAGTTTTGGTAAGAAAATAATAGCCAACACAATAATGGCAACCACAAGTGCCGATGCAATACCTATAAGAATAGGTATCATATTATTTTTTTCTTTAGAATCGTCATCGTCAAAATCGTCATCTTCAATTTCAACAGCCGATGCAGGTGTAGATGACATAATTGTATCTACAAACTTTGTCGGTGAATTATCTACATAATAAGAATAATCGAAAACAGAGTCGGGATCTTTTTTAAACTGTTCTAAATCGCAAAGCAATTCCGATGCCGACTGATAGCGGCGTTCGGGTGTTTTTTGCATTGCGTGCATAGTTATTTGCTCAAGTCCCAACGGAATATTGGGGTTGATTTCGGTAGGTAGTTTGGGTTCACGTTGAAGTTGCATAATGGCAACCGAAACGGCATTTTCAGCCTCGAACGGCAACTGACCTGTAAGCATTTCGTAAAGCATAACACCAACCGAATAAATATCGGTTTTTTCGTCGGTTTTTTCACCGCGTGCCTGTTCGGGACTTATGTAATGCACCGAACCTATAGCCTTATCGGTTATGGTGCGTTGTTCGTTACGGGCAAAACGTGCTATACCGAAATCGGCAACCTTAATTGTGCCGTCGGCCAAAACCATAATATTTTGCGGTTTAACATCACGGTGAACAATGCCTTTATCGTGTGCGTGCTGTAAACCTTTTAAAACCTGTATTGTAAAATATACGGCATCTTGCCATCTAAGACTGCCCTGACGTTCAATAAATTCTTTTAAGGTAATGCCGTCAATATATTCCATAACAATGTATTGAATAATATCACCGAAACTAACATCGTAAACCTTCACAATGTTAGGGTGTGAAAGCATTGCAATCGCCTTAGATTCATTTTTAAAGCGACGGACAAACTCCTCGTTTGAAATAAATTCTTCTTTTAAAATTTTAATTGCAACAATACGGTTTTCAACGTTATCATAGGCTTTGTAAACTACAGCCATACCGCCTACACCTATAATTTCTTTGATTTCGTATCTTCCGTCTAAGCGTTTACCTACAAATTTATCCATTACAGTATTATCCTTTCTTAATGGGATATAACAACGGCGGTTATATTGTCTCTGCCACCGTTTTTATTGGCTTTTTGAATTAATAAATCTGAAATTTTATCGCAAGGGGTGTTGTTGGCAATGTACAAAATGTCGGTACCGTCTACAAAATTACTGAGTCCGTCGGTACAAAGTAACAACTTATCATCACTTGAAAAATCAACGCAATATGCATCGCACAAAATATCGTTTTCAACACCGAGTGCACGTGTAATAACATTTTTTTCGGGGTGAACACGTGCTTCCGACATGGACAGTTTGCCGCTTTCTACAAGTGACTGAACTACCGAATGGTCACGCGTTATTTGAGTTAATTTGCCGTTTATAAGATAGGCACGGCTGTCACCTACATTTACAATTACCGCTTTTTCACCGCGTACAACCGTAATTACCGCCGTGGTGCCCATTCCGTTTAAATCGGCATTGGTTTGTGACATATCAAATATTTCTATGTTAGCCGACACAACCGCATTATTTAAAAGCCTTGCAATATCATCAAGAGTCATTGACGGGGCATAAGAATTAGTAACATAACGTGAAATTACTTCAACCGCAGTTTTGCTTGCAACATCGCCTGCATTGGCTCCGCCCATACCGTCGCACACAACGGCAAATGCTGAACCGTCCGACAAAATGTTTGCTGCGTATGCGTCTTGATTAACGTTACGTACCATACCTTTATCTGTTTTAGCAAAGATTTGCACCGTCTATCTCCTCCTTCGTTTTCTTTTTCAACTGACCGCAAGAAGCGTTAATGTCGGCACCGAGTGTACGCCTTATAGTAGCGGTTACACCCAAAGCCTCAAGTTTTTTTTGAAAAGCAAAAATTGCCTTGCGTTCGGGTTTTTTGAAAGTGTTTTCTTTTATAGGATTGGCGGGAATTAAATTTACGTGACACATTATGCCTTTAAGCCGCCTTGCTAATTCTTTTGCGTTGGCATCGCTGTCATTTACGCCTTCTATTAAAGCATACTCAAAACTTATACGGCGTGTTGTTACCTTTTGATAATCTTTACAAGCCGAAAGCAATGCATCAATATTCCACTTTTTGTTAACTGGCATTGTTTTGCTTCGGATTTCATCATTCGGGGCGTGAAGCGATATTGAAAGTGTAATGGGCATATTATACTCGGCTAACCTACGTATTCCGCTAACTACACCCGATGTAGAAAGTGAAATGTGCCTAAGTCCTATGTTAAGACCGTTTTCATCGCTTACAAGTTGCAAAAACTTAACACTGTTGTCAAAATTGTCAAGCGGTTCGCCCATACCCATCATAACTATATTAGATACACGCACGTTATTGTCTTTTTGTGCGTATGTAATTTGTGAAAGCATTTCAGATGCCGTTAAGTTACGGGTAAGCCCGTAAATACCGGATGCACAGAATTTACAACCCATACGGCAACCTACCTGCGTAGATATGCAAACGGTGTAGCCGTGCTCGTATTTCATAACAACCGATTCGATTAACTCGCCGTCAAAAAGTTCGTAGACGTATTTTACCGTGCCGTCAATTTCGGACACATACTTTTTAAGCGGAGTAACCGTGGCTATATAGCAGAAATTTTCAAGTTGTGCACGCAAAGTGGCGGGTACGTTGGTCATTTCATCAAAAGACACAACACCCGATTGCAACCATTTAAAAACTTGCAACGCCCTGAATTTAGGCTGACCTAAATTGTTTGTAAGTTCGGTTAATTCTTGTAAATTTAAAGACTTAATATCAATTTTATTTAAAATAAAATCACCTGCTTTTTTGCAAGAGTGCACAATAGAAACCGTCGGTGCCGTCAATATGCGGCATAAACGTATGTTGGTATTTTAACTCAAAACCGCTATGTTTGTCAAGAAAAGCGTTAACAACGCCCTCATTCTCACACTTTCTGAGTGTGCAGGTAGAATATAAAATCTTACCGCAGGGTTTTAAATAAGATGCGGCATTTTCAAGAATTTTATACTGTATGTCGGTAATATCGGCATATTCCGAAATATCTTTATACTTAATTTCGGGTTTACGCCTTATAACACCAAGCCCCGAACACACAACATCGCACAAAACGGCATCAAACTCACCAAAAGAATTGTTTTTTACGGTGGCATCGTTTTGTAAAACCGAAATATTTGAAATACCCAAACGTGCGGCGTTTATTTTTATAAGTTCCAAACGTTTTTGGTACAAATCACAAGCCGTAATTTTGCCTGTGTTTTTCATATACTGTGCCATTGTAAAGGTTTTGCCGCCCGGTGCCGCACAAATATCAAGCAAGTTGCTGTTCTCTTCGGGAGAAAGTATTTTAACTGCCGTTTGTGACGCAATATCCTGAACGTGAAACAAACCGTCTTTATAAGCACGGCTTTTTGCTATATCAATACCGCCTACAACCTTTAAGGCGTTTTCAAATGGCAATATTTGAGCATCTATATTTTCTTCTTTTAACCTTTCGGCTAAGGTTGAAATATCGGTTTTTAAAGTGTTAACACGCAAAATTACGGGTGGTGAACACAATGAATATTGCAACAAGGCTACCGTGTTTTCAATGCCGTAATCGGTTATAAAACTTTCAACTATCCACTCAGGGCAAGAAAATTTTACACTTAATGATTTTGCATCACTTAAATCGGGCAACACAATTTCACTTCTTAATATGTTTCGCAAAACACCGTTGACAAAGCCCGAAAGATGCTTATATTTAGAGTTTTTAATTAATTTAACCGCTTCATCAACCGCCGCACTGTTTGGAATTTTATCCATATACATAATTTGATAAAGTGCCAAACGCAAAACCTCAAGTGCGGTAGGCTGTACCTTTTTAATGGAATTTTTTATATGTTGAGATATTACATAATCAAGCGTTATTGTGCGATCTAAAACTCCGTAAAAACAAGCGGTAACAAAGGCACGGTCTACGGGAGTTAAATCGGCTTCCGCCAAAAATTTATTAAGTGTTATGTTTGAATATGCACTGTTGCGAACATTTAACAATGCGTTTAATACAACTTTTCTCGGATTAGCCATAACTTATTCTACTTTACTTCCCAATTCAATTTTATGACCGTTTAACATTTGTGCCGCCGACATAACCTTTGCACCTTCGGGTTGAACGGTAATAAATTCTACCGAAACATCTTTGCAAGAAATAACCAATCTGTTATCGTTAGCAACTACAATGCCGCAAGAATTTTCCGTTAAATCGGATTTTTTTGCCTTTATAACCTTTATGCGTTTACCGTTTAAAAAACAGAATGCACACGGCCAAGAATAATATCCGCGAACTGCATTGCAAATTTCATCGGCTGTTTTTGAAAAATCTAAATGTGCCATTTCTTTTTTTATTATGGGTGCATAGGTTGCCTGACTGTGATTTTGCGGCACGGGGTTTAATTCGCCCTTTTCGGCTTTTTTTAAAGTTTTAACCATTAAATCTGCCGACATTACTGCAAGGCGATCAAAAAGTTGTTCGGCGGTCTCATCGTCACCTATTTTGGTGACAACCGTTTCTAAAATATCACCTGTGTCCATACCCTCGTCCATTAGCATTGTAGAAACGCCGGTTTCGGTTTCACCCGTAACTATTGACCATTGTATAGGTGATGCCCCGCGAAGTTTAGGCAAAAGCGATGCGTGACCGTTTATACAACCGTATTTTGCAATATCGAGTATTTCTTTTGGCAAAATTTTACCGTAAGCCACAACTACAATAACATCGGGTTTAATTTCGCTCAAAATTTTATATGCTTCGCCGTCACGCAAAGTGTTTGGTTGATACACCGTTATATTATTTTCGAGTGCCAATACTTTTGTAGGCGGAGGTGTTAATATTTGCTTTCTGCCTACCGGTTTATCGGGTTGAGCGAATACAGCGGCAATATCGTAATTTTCATCTATTAATTTTTTAAGTGTAACTGCGGCGTAATCGGGAGTGCCCATAAAAACAATACGCATTTAATTATTTTCTCCTTTTGGCGTGGTCAATGTAGAGTATACCGTCAAGGTGGTCAATTTCGTGGCAGAGAGCACGTGCCTTTAAACCCTCACCCGTAACTACAATATTTTCGCCGTAACGGTTTTGTGCACGTACGGTTACCTTCATAGGTCTTTCAATAAGTTCTGCCCTGTCGGGAATTGAAAGGCAACCCTCACGGTCGGTTTGGGTTTCTTCACTTTTTTCGGTTATTACAGGGTTAATAAGTTCAATAATTCCGTCACCCACGTCAATAACGCAATAACGTCTTAACAAACCAACCTGCGGTGCAGCAAGACCTACGCCTTCAGCGGCATACATTGTTTCTGCCATATCATCAAGTATTTGGTGTAATTTTTCATCAAAAGTTAACTGTGTGCGGCATACTTTACGCAATACGTCGTCGCCGATTTTTACAATATTTCTTTTTGCCATATTTATCCTCTTTTATATTATTGTTTCGGGATTGATATCAATGCCTATATAAGTGTCTCTTTTCAACTTTATATCTGTTGCGATTTTTATCATTTCACGAAACTTTTTACTGTTTTTTGTTTTTATTATAATTCTATATCGGTATTTGTTGTTCACTTTCGGTACAGATGCCGCCGACGGCCCTAAAATAATAAGTTTTATATTGGAATATTCGCCGTCGGTAAGTTTTTTTATGTTACCGAATACCGTATTCATAGTATCAAATGCCGCAGATTGATCGCCACTTTGAACATAAATCATACAAATGTCGCAAAAAGGCGGAAAAATCATTAATTTGCGGTTAAGTATTTCTTCTTTGTAAAAAGCATCATAATCTTGATTTTGTGCAAGCGTTATAATGTTATTTTCGGTGTCGTTGGTTTGTATAACGGCAATTCCGCTATCGGTTGACCTACCTGCCCTTCCTACAACTTGAGTAAGCAATGAAAACGTACGTTCAAAACCGCGGTAATCATCGCTGTATAATGCACGGTCGGCACCAATTACACCTACAAGCGTAACGTTTGGAAAATCAAGCCCCTTTGCCACCATTTGCGTGCCTATCATTATGTTGTATTCACCGTTGGCAAAAGCGGTAAGGTTGTTTGAATAAGAATCACGTGTTAGGGTGCTGTCGGCATCAAGACGTAAAATTTTAGCCTCAGGAAAAAGCAATGACAGTTCCTCTTGCAACTTTTGTGTACCCGAACCCGAAAAACGCAAAAATTCACTGTTACATTCGGGGCATTTTTTAGGAACCTGTTGCGAAGAATTGCAATAATGACACATAAGCCGTTTATTTGCCGAGTGGTAAGTAAGCGATATACTGCAATTTTCACAGGTGGCAACCCAACCGCATTCATTACAACTGACATACGTATTATGTCCGCGGCGGTTAAGCAAAATGATTGCCTGTTTGTTTTTATTTAAGGTTTCGGCTATTCTGTCGGCAAGTTGGCGGCTAATATCCGACGAATTGCCGTCGGTAAGTTCTTTTTTCATATCAACAAGTTCAACTTGCGGTAATGTGGAATTACCGTAACGCTCTTTTAAAGTAAACATTTTATATTTACCCGAAAGTGCGTTTGTGTAACTTTCTACCGAAGGGGTAGCCGATGCCAAACAGAGCAGACAGTTATGATACGCCGCCCTGAAACGTGCAACATCACGTGTGTGAAAACGCGGTGTTTTTTCGGATTTATAGGTGTGTTCCTGCTCTTCGTCTATAATAATAAGACCTAATTTTGAAAAGGGTGCAAATATAGCACTTCTTGTACCTATAGCAATTAATGCCTTGCCCTGCTTAATGCGGTTGTATTCATCCATACGTTGACCCAGCGACATAGCACTGTGAAAAACCGCTATTTTACTGCCGTAACGTTCGCTGAAAATTTTTATCATTTGCGGTGTTAAGGCAATTTCGGGAACCATTACTATTACGCCCTCGCCTTTTTCGGAAATTTTATCCGCAAGCGATAAAAACACTTTGGTTTTACCGCTGCCGGTAACACCGTATAAAAGTGCCGTTTCGGATTTTTTTGACCGGCACAAATCCAACAAACCGTTATACGCGTTTTGCTGTTCGGGGGTGAGTTCAATCGGTTCACGGTTTGGGGCAAAACTGTCGGTAGCATAGGGTAATCTGAATTCCTGCTTTTCGTAAGATATAAAAACACCTTTTTTTTCAAGCGAATTGATTACCGAAAGCGAAACGCCCGTAAAATACTGCAATTCTTTAACCGATACACCGCCTGAAGCGTCTACAATATCGTAAATTTCTTGCTGGCGTGGAGTAAGTTTAGGCAAAGAAACAGAGTCGTAATTAACACGAACCCAACGGCGAGTAAAATCCTGCATACGCCGTACGGGTAATAAATTTTTAACTGCGGCATTTTTATTTAAAAGACTCAATAAAACATCGCTTGAATTTTCAAAACGGGTATTGATTTTTTTGAATTGTTGTTCACCGTTTTTCACCAAAAAATCATATATTTCAAATTCATTATCGGTTAAATCCGATGAATTTTCAAATTCGCCGTTTGCAGAGTAATAATCGGTAAGATTATAATTTAACCCCGCAGGCAACATTGTGTGAATAGCATCAAAATATGTGCAAAAAACATACGATTTAAGCCATTTGCACATTTTAATCATTTCATCGTTAAGTATGGGTTCATTATCGGTAACCGATATAATTTGCTTTGTTTTAGAGGTGATTTCCGCCTCGTAAACATCAAAAATCATACCCTGTTTTTTAATGTTACCTTTACCGAACGGTACCGTTACCCTGCACCCGGGTAAAGCGGTTTTTAAAAGGTCTTGAGGCACGGCATATGTATAACATTTGTCAAAAGAGCCGATAGCACCGTCAATTACAATCTCTGCAACAAACTTACACATACCGACTCTCCCCCTTTTTGTTATTAAATTTTAATTAAATAAGATTTTTTTCGCTTGCAACTTTGTTAATTGCAATGCTTACTGGTTTTTCAAGCAAAATTTCCTCGTTTGCTTCAGCCTCGTTTGCGATTTCTCTTGCACATTTTGAAACCTCGGTAACAAGACCATAGCGGTTTTCATAATTTTCAATAAGTTTACCTATTGCCGGATTTAACATAATAATTTTCCTTTCAAAATAATTTTTATTCAGATAATACCTGATTTATAAAATCAAGATTACGGTCTGTTTTAAATTTGTCTGTGTTCATAATTTCTGCCACAGCATTAACAGCGTTTTCGAGTTCGTCGTTTACAACAATATAATCGTAATTTTTAGCGGCGGACACCTCACGTAACGATTCAGCAAGTCTTTTTTCAATAACTTCGTCTGAATCGGTACCGCGTCCGCTTAAACGTTTTTTAAGCACCTCAAAAGATGGCGGCATAATAAAAATGCTTACGGCATCGGGCATTTTTTGACGTATTTGTGCCGCACCGTTTACGTCAACCTCAATAATCATATCACGGCCCGAATTAATGCACTCAATAACGGGTGTTTTTGGTGTGCCGTAATAATTGCCCACAAAAACATTGTATTCAAGCAATTCGTCATTGCTTAACATCGCTTCAAAATGCTCACGCGTAACAAAATTATATTTTTCGCCCTCAACCTCACCTACTCGCATATCACGCGTAATTGACGATATTGAAAACGCAACTTCGGGTAAACGCTCAAACACCTTTTTGAGAACGGTGTCTTTGCCGGAACCCGACGGGCCCGAAATAATATAAACTCTGCCTTTATTCATCTAAATCCTCCCCGTCATCAACCGCATTTTCATCATGCAAGCGGTTAGAAACCGTTTCAGCCTGCAAATACGTTAAAATTATATGATCGCTGTCGGTAATAATAACCGCACGGGTTCTTCTGCCGTGGGTAGCGTCTATAAGTGTGCCACGCTCTTTAGCATCTTGAACAATACGCTTTATAGGTGCAGATTCGGGACTTACTATAGCAACCATTCTGTCAGCCGAAACAAGATTGCCGAAACCGATATTTACAAGCCGCATAACGCACCCCTTACTCTATATTTTGTATTTGTTCACGGATTTTTTCAATCTCGGATTTTATTTCAACCACATTTTTTGTGATTTCCATATCTTGACATTTAGAACCTATTGTGTTTGTTTCACGGTTCATTTCTTGCACAATAAAATCGAGTTTTCTGCCTATTACACCGCCGCCGTCTAACATAGAACACAAAGACTGTATATGACTGCGAAGACGTACCGTTTCTTCAGCAACGGCTATTTTGTCGGCAAAGATTGCCGTTTCGGTTATAAGACGTTGCTCATCAATTTGAACATCTGCAATGAGTTCTTTCATTCTCATTTCAAGTTTTTCACGGTATTCACGTACCGTTTGCGGTGAACGTTCTTCAATAAAAGCAACCATTTTAAGTATATATTCAGCCCTGCTTTTTACATCGGCTACCAAACGTTCGCCCTCGATTGCTCTGGCATCTATGAAGCCGTCAATGGCAATCTCGGCAGCGGCAAGCACCGCTTTTTTAACAAGTTCTTCATCAAAATCACGTTTTTTAACCGTAAAAATTTCAGAATTGCCGATAATTGAAGATGCTTTAATATCATCTTTAAGTTTGTAATCTTTTGCAAATTTATGCAAAGCCGAAACATATGCGGTTGCATATGCATCGTTAACGGCAAGTTCAACCGACTGCGAAGAGGTGTCTTCATACTGAACCGAAACCTCAACTTTACCGCGAGAAATTTTTTGTTGGCAAAGTGATTTTAAAGAATCGTCTAAAAACTGAAAAGACCTCGGTATACGTGAACTGTATTCAAAATACCTATGATTTACCGACTTGATTTCAACGGTAATGTTAAAATCGTTTTCGGTTACCTTTCCACGACCGAAACCGGTCATACTTGTTACCATAATTCACACCACGCATAAAAACATATTAGAATTCATATTATTATATCAATATTTGCCGTAAATGTCAAACACTATTACACCAAAGCGGTGCTGCAGCAAAAAAAATTATACGGTTTTGCAAAATTAAATCTTGACGGCATATAAATTTTATGTTATTATATTAACCGTTGAATTTGCAGGTGTAGTTCAATGGCTAGAATTCCAGCCTTCCAAGCTGGCTATGTGGGTTCGATTCCCATCACCTGCT
>CAZUYL010000002.1:0-34472 GCA_964624945.1 uncultured Ruminococcus sp.
TATTTAGATTGTACTTTTGTAATGTTAAAATAAATTTATGAGGTTATTTTTATGAACGGTTACAAAAAGCAAATTGAATTTTTAGATTGGGAATACGGAATGTTTTTCCATTTTGGTATTCGCTCATTTTATCCGGGTCACAAAGACTGGGATGGCGACGATATGCCCCCCGAAAACTTTAATCCTACACAACTTGACTGTGAACAATGGATAAAAACCGCAAAGGCAGCAGGTGCTACCTATGCTATTCTTACAACAAAACATCACGACGGTTTTGCACTTTGGCCCTCAAAATATTCAAATTACAGCGTAGCAAACACCCCTTGGAAAGACGGTAAGGGCGACGTTGTACGTGAATTTGTAGACGCTTGCCGTAAACACGGTTTAAAAGTCGGTCTTTATTATTCACCTGCACAATGGGGCAAATATTCAATTCAGTTTTCTGATGATGAATACGATGATTATTTTATAAATCAAATAGGCGAACTGCTTACAAATTACGGCAAAATAGATTATTTGTGGTTTGACGGCTGCGGTTCTGAAAATCATCAATATGACCATGCCCGCATTATAAACGCAATAAATGGTTATCAACCCGAAATTTTAACATTCTGCGACCCCGAATGGAGTCCGGGTGTACGTTGGATAGGCAACGAAGACGGTTATGCTTCGCTTAATAATCCGCTTGTTGTATCATCAACCGATTTTTCGGAACTTGCTACCGAGGTGCAACAGCTATCCGAAGCGGCATTTTTGCCTGCCGAATGTGATGCAAAATTGCGTTTCACTTGGTTCTATGACAACAATGAAGATACAATTAAAAGCGTTGACGAACTTTTCGGTATGTATGAAATGTCGGTAGGCCACGGTTCCAACTTCCTTATAAATATTGGCCCCGACAATCGCGGACTTTTGGCAGATGCCGATGTAGAACGTATTTTAGAACTCGGTGAACGCATAAAGGCAAGTTACAGCACACCTGTTGCTTTCAACGATTACACCAAAGACGGCGATGTTTACACAATGGTTCATTCGGCAGTAGGCACTCCCGATTGGAACAAACCGCTTGAAAGCCACCTTTCAAACTGCCTTATGATTATGGAAGATTTAACCGACGGTCAATCGGTTGAGTCATTCAGCGTTTACGGTTATTTGCCTGAATACCGCCATAAAAAGATATTGCTTTTTGAAGGTAAAACAATAGGTCATAAAGTTTTCTGCAAATTCAGTGCTTTGCGTTGTTCTAAATTTGAAGTTGTAATAAACAGCCATAGCGGTGATTACAAAATCAGAGATATAAAGGCATTTTATGTGAAATAGGGGATAGTTATGAGCAATTTTACTTACGAGTTTGAAAATTCAAAAACACCGCTTGAAACGTATGAGTGGGATAACGTTTGGATAGAACAAACCGAAAAAAACGATGCAAAACGTGTTTTGTATATAGGTGATTCCATTTCGTGCGGAACACGTAACATTGCAACAAAAATTTGTGATGAGGAATATCTTTTTGACGGTTTTGGAACTTCAAAAGCCCTTGATAATCCCTTTTTCTTTGACTCTTTACGTTTATTTGCAAAACAACTTAACAGTATTCAAACCGTAATTTTTAATAACGGTTTACACGGTTGGCATTTAGAAGATGAAACCGAATACCGTGATTATTACGAAAAAATGATACAGTTTATGTTAAGCGAATTTGAGAGCAAAAAAATATTTTTGGTGCTTACTACAAGTGTTGCCGACACCGAGCGTGAAAAACGTGTTGCGGCACGCAACAAAGTGGCATTGGAACTCTCACAAAAATACAATCTGCCCGTTATTGATTTATACTCTGTTTCAACACAAATGGTATCGCTCCGTTGTGATGACGGCGTACATTTTTCGGTAGAAGGTTATAAAAAATTAGCCGAAAAGATTTTAAGCGATATTAAAAGCAGTTTGTAACAGCAAATATTTTAAGTAAAATAAATACAGCGAAAGACTTTTGAAACGGTCTTTCGCTGTATTTAGTATTTAATATGAAATTATAAAACTTTACTTAAAAAATCTTTAAGTCTTGCAGATTTTGGATTGGTAAAAATTTCTTCAGGGGTGCCTTCTTCTGCGATTACGCCCTCGTCAATAAATATAATGCGGTCTGCAACTTCACGTGCAAATCCCATTTCGTGAGTAACTATTGCCATGGTCATACCTGTGGAGGCAAGGTTTTTTATAACGCCCAAAACTTCGCCTACCATTTCAGGATCAAGTGCACTTGTGGGTTCGTCAAAAAGCATAACTTCGGGGTTCATACAAAGGGCACGCACAATAGCAACACGCTGTTTTTGACCGCCCGAAAGTTGTGACGGGTAAGAATAAGCTCTATCTTCAAGTCCTACTTTTTTAAGCAATTCAAGTGCTTTTAATTCTGCCTCTGTTTTTGGCATTTTAAGTAACTTTATGGGTGCTAAAGTCATATTGTTAAGAATTGTCATATGGGGGAACAAATTGAACTGTTGAAAAACCATTCCCATTTTTTGACGGTGAATATTAATATTTATTTTAGGATCAGTAATGTCGGTGCCTTCAAATAAAATGCTGCCGTAGGTTGGTTCTTCAAGCAAATTCATACATCTTAAAAATGTTGATTTACCGCTACCAGACGCACCTATAATTACTACAACTTCGCCCTTGCGAATTTCGGTTGAAATGCCCTTAAGCACCTCGTTTTTACCAAAATGTTTATGTAAATTTTTCACCTCTATAATGTTTTGATTAGTGGTCACTCTTACGCAACCTCCTTTCAAGAATGCCTACAAATTTTGTAAGTACAATTACTATAACAAGATATACAAGTGCTACTGTAAATAACGGCAAGAAATACGAATATGTACGACCTGCTATGGCGTTACCTGCCTTTGTTAAATCAACAACGCCTACATAACCCGCAACCGATGTTTCTTTAAGAAGTGCTATAAATTCATTGCAAAGGGTAGGCAATACATTTTTAAACATTTGGGGTATTATAATGTGTATCATAGTTTGTATGTAGTTAAGTCCCAAACTTCTGCCCGCTTCAAACTGCCCGTTATCTACCGACATAATGCCGCCACGGAATATTTCGGCAACGTAAGCACCGGAGTTTATACCGAATGCGAATATAGCAATCGGAACACCGTCACGCACCGAGATAAATATAATAAAGTAAGAAATCATTAACTGAACTACAACAGGTGTACCGCGTATAACTGTAAGATAAAGTTTACAAACGGCATTTGCTATTGCAAGCAAAACATAACCAATGCCACCCTTTTTCTTGAGGGCATCGGCGTTGCGGTCATATGTTGAGCGAACTGCGGCAACAACTATACCTATTACAATACCGATTAAAAGTGCACCTAAAGTAATTATAAGTGTATTTTTTAAGCCTGTTATCAACTGTTTGTAGCGTTCACCCTTTACAAATGTAAAGTTAATTTCGTGAATAAATGAGTCTATCAAGCCTTTTGTTGCTGAAGTAATGTTTGAAAAAATATTGGCTTGTAACAAAGTGACATCTCCTTTCAAGTAAAAAACTAAAAAGCAGGGCGGTTTTAAAAACCGCCCTTTTGTGCGTTTGAATTAGTCTGCTGTGATATATCTGTCAACAACTTTTTGGAATTCGCCACTGTCTTTGAGTTCTTTTAATGCTTCGTTAACTTTTTCTTGAAGTTCGCTGTTGCCTTTAGCAAAGCAAATAGCGTAATCTTCATTAGCAAATTCGGTGTCAAGAATTTTAAGACCTTCATTAGCGGATACGTATGCTTTTGCAGGTTCGTTATCAATGATAACGCAGTCAACCTTGCCGCTCTTGAGTGCTTCAACTGCAACTGTACCGCTTTCATAACCGATAACGTGGTCTTCACCGTAACCGCCGTTTTCGGGAGTATCGGATGCATAAATGTAACCTGTTGTACCTTGTTGTGTACCAATCATTTTGCCTTCAAGGTCATCAATAGAGGTGATGTCGCTACCTTCTTTAACAATTACAACCTGAACGCCGTTAGCGTATGAATCAGAGAAATCAACCTTTTCTTTACGTTCTTCATTAACGGTGATGCCTGCCATACCGATATCATATTTACCTGTTTGAACGCCGGGGATAATTGAATCAAAATCAACATCGGCAATTTCAAGTTCAAGACCGAGTTTATCGGCAATGAGCTGTGCAACCTCAGCATCAATACCTACAATTTTGTCACCCTCTTTATATTCGTAAGGGGGGAATGTTGCGTTTGTTGCCATAATAAGTTTACCTTCTTCAGCGGTGTAACCTTTTGAGCCGCAACCTGCAAAGCAACAAAGCATTGCTACCGCTAAAACGGCTGCTAAAATTTTCTTTAAGTTTTTCATTTTAATTTCCTCTTTTCAAGAATCTTATATTATTGATTTAGTGGCTTTGCCACTCGACGATGTTGATTGTAGCACAACGTATGCAATTTGTCAAGTATAATTTGCATAAAAATTTAAAAAAATTCAATATTTTTAAAAATATGCAAAAATAAATGCATATTTTCTCAAAAATACCGAAAATATGCATTTTATAAAAATTGCAATTTAAAAAAAGTTGTTTTTGGCAAGTTTATATTCGTTTTTAATAAGTTGCAAAGAAGTTTTAATATTTTGAAATGTTATTGCGTAATCGTCATCTGATAAATTTTTTACGGTTAATTCGTCTATATATATCGAAATATCGTCTAACAGTTTATGGTTAACCGTAATTTCCAAATTTTGTTTGATTTTATCCCAATAATCAATTAGTTGCCGGCTATTAATTTTTTCGTTTTTGTAATCTTCCACGTAATTTACCGTAATATCACATATTCGCCAAACATAGCAATGGCTTGCAAAACATACCGTTATAACGCAAATTAAAATAATTGCGGCGGGGATTAACCGTTTCATATAAAATCATTTCCTTTTTTTGATAATCGTATTATTTCCGTTGCGGTCAAGTGTCATTAAAAACACGTTTCTTACGTCGGTTTTATTTTGTTTTAGCAGTTTTAAAACTTTTTCTTTTGTTGTTTGTAATGCTTTAAGTGATTCGTATACTATTTTACCGTCACTTATAACAGGTAAGGGCAGTGCTTGATTTTCAATGTTTTTTTCAATATCTTCAAGTGTTACGGGTTGAGCATCACTTTTGAGCAAAACACTTAAATCACCGTTGACCTCTAAAACGGCAAAAGCAACATCTTTAATATCAAAAACATTTTGCCCGCGTAAAAGTTCTATTAGGTCAACCACCGTCATACGAACATCGCTCATAGCCTTTTGGTCTATAATTCCGTTTTTAATAATTACAACTGATTTTCCGTTTAAAATTTTTCGCACCGAAAAACTTTTCATAGCAATAACCGATATAACTATTTCTAAAAAAACCAAAACAAAAATTGCTATTACGCCCAAAAGAACAGGTTGATCCGAATCCTGTAAGGGTATTGCAGCAATTTCGGATATTAAAAGCGTTACCACCAATTCATTAGGTTGCATATCTCCGATTTGCCGCTTGCCCATAAGACGTATTGCCACAGTTACCACAAAATACAAAATTGCCGTTCGCATAACGGAAGAAATCATATATAATCACCGCATATAGTATTTGCTTTTTCTCTTGCATTATAAGTGGTTAGATGTTATAATACAGTTGTTAATATTTTACTTTAATGATAAAGTGAGGAATACGCCGTGTCAAACGATGTTTCAAACAATAATAAATTTTTATATGATATGAAAAGGTTTATGCCCCTCCTTAAAAATTTAGTTTCAAAAGATTTTAAAATTAAATATCGCCGTTCGGTACTCGGCATTGCGTGGAGCGTTTTAAACCCATTGTTTACAATGCTTGTAATTACCACCGTTTTTGGCAGATTGCTTAAAATACAAATTGACAATTTTGCTACATTTTATATTGTAGGTTCTGCTATATGGAACTTTTTTTCAGAAGCAACCTCAAGCTCTTTGAATTCTATAATAAGTGCCGCACCGCTTATTAAAAAGGTTTATATACCTAAATATTTATTTCCAATCGAAAAATGTTTGTTTTCTTTGGTTAATTTTGCATTTACACTTATAGCAGTTGTAATAGTTATGCTCTTCCAAGGTTTTGTGCCAAGCGTTACTACGGTGCTGTTTCCTATTCCTGTTATATATTGCTTTATTTTTGTGTGCGGGACAAGTTTGTTTTTAAGTGCTGCTACGGTATTTTTTAGAGATATTCAGCACTTGTACAGCATCTTTTTGACGGCGTTAATGTATTTTACACCTATAATATATCCGCTTGAAATGCTTGACGGTTACACCGTTGTTGCTAAGTTGGTAAGGCTAAACCCCGTAACACATTACGTTGAATATTTCAGAAATTTGATTATGTATAACACCATACCCAGTTTAAAAGAAAATTTGGTATGCTTGGCTATGTCTCTTTTAATGTTCACAATAGGTGCGTGTATGTTTAAAAAATCGCAAAGCAAGTTTATTTTGCACATATAAGGAGTGTGTTTATTATGAATGGTAACGCAGTAGAATTACGCAACGTGGAAATGCACTTTAATATGAGTAAAGAAAAACTTGAAAGTTTAAAAGAGTATTTCTTAAAATTTGCAAAACGTCAACTTTATTTTGAAGATTTTGTCGCTGTTGATAACGTTTCGTTTGATATTAAAAAGGGTGACGTTTTCGGAATTATCGGTCTTAACGGAAGCGGTAAAAGCACCACCCTTAAAATGATTTCTGGCATATTGGAACCCACAAAGGGTACTGTAAAAACCTATGGCACAATAGCACCGCTTATTGAACTCGGTGCAGGTTTTGATATGGACCTTACCGCACGTGAAAATATTTATCTTAACGGTTCGGTTCTTGGTTATTCTAAAAAATTTATGGACGAAAAATTTGACGAAATTGTTGATTTTTCGGAATTGCACGACTTTTTAGATGTGCCCATGAAAAACTACTCTTCAGGTATGGTGGCACGTATTGGTTTTGCCATTGCAACGGTTACCACACCCGATATACTTATAGTTGATGAAATTTTGGCTGTAGGTGACTTTTTATTCCAGAAAAAGTGTGAAGACCGCATAAACGCTATGATTAACGATGATACAACCGTTATTATTGTTTCACACTCTATTGAACAAATCGAACGCCTTTGTAAGCATTGCGTTTGGCTTGAAAACGGTAAAATTAAAATGATTGGCGAAACCGAAGAGGTTTGTAACGCTTATAAAAATTCTCAAAGGTAGGCATAGAAATGTTTGAAAAAGTACCTTTTGAAGAAAAATCGCTTAAAGGTTTTTTAAAACGGTTGACCTTAAAACTCAAACGCTCACCTTTATTATACGTATTCGTTAAAAAATGTTATCATTTATTAAAACGAATTTGCCGTAAAATCAATGGTATTTTTGTTAAAAGTAAACACACTATAAAAATCAGCAAAAAAACACGTGAATATCAAGAAACGGTAACTTTTTCAAAAGATATCAAGTTTAGCATTTTAGTGCCGCTTTACAATACACCGAAAACTTTTCTTGAAGAAATGATAAAGTCGGTACAAAACCAAACATATAAAAATTGGCAACTATGCTTGACAGACGGCAGCGACGGTGAAAATGCACACGTTGAAAAACTGTGCCGTGAATATGCTAAAAAAGATAAAAGAATTTCTTATAAAAAACTTGAAAAGAACTTGGGTATCTCTGAAAATACCAACGCTTGCTTGCAAATGGCAACAGGTGATTACATAGCACTTTTCGACCACGATGATTTGTTGCACCCGTCGGCACTGTTTGAGGTTATGCAGGCAATATGCAACAATAACGCCGATTTTATTTATACCGATGAGGTTACTTTTTGCGGTAAAACAACCAATATAACGGTACACAATTTTAAACCCGATTATTCACCCGATACATTAAGGTCGTATAATTATATATGCCATTTTACCGTGTTTAAAAAATCGCTTCTTGAAAAAGCAGGTGGCGGATTTAGAAAAGAGTATGACGGCAGTCAAGATTACGATTTAATATTACGCCTTACCGAACAAGCCGAAAAAATAGTGCATATACCTAAAGCACTTTATTTTTGGCGTTCACATAAATTATCGGTAGCAAGTGATGTATCCGCAAAACCGTATGTTGTAGAGAGTGCCAAAAAGGCTTTGGCGGCTCATATAGAACGTTTGGGGCTTAGCGGCAGGGTAGAAGATGCACTTTTTCCGACAACGTATAAAATGCAGTACGATATTATCGGTAATCCGTTAATTTCTATAATAATACCCAACAAAGACCATATCGACGATTTAGATAAATGTTTAGAGTCGGTTTATTCAAAATCCACCTATAAAAATTTTGAAATAATAATTGTTGAAAACAACAGCACCGAACCCGAAACATTTGAGTATTATGAAAAAATTAAGAGCAAATACAATAATGTAAAAATTGTTTATTGGCAAGAAAAGGTATTTAATTATTCAAAAATAAATAATTACGGCGTAGATTTTGCAAAAGGCGAATATGTATTGTTGCTTAATAACGATATCGAAATTTTGACACCCGATTGGTTAGAGCAAATGCTTATGTTTGCACAGCGAAAAGATGTAGGAGCCGTAGGTGCAAAACTGTATTACCCCGATGATACTATACAGCACGCAGGCGTAATAGTGGGAATTGGCGGTGTAGCAGGTCATTCGCATAAATATTTTGACCGCGAAACTCCGGGTTATATGACCCGTGCGGCAATAGCCCAAAACTTAAGTGCCTGTACGGCGGCTTGCTTGCTTATTAAAAAGCAGGTGTATAAAGAGGTAGGCGGTTTAGATGAAAAATTTGCCGTAGCCTTTAATGACGTTGATTTATGTATGAGCATAAGAAAAGCGGGTTATTTAATAGTGTTTACACCTTTTGCGGAATGTTATCATTACGAATCTAAAAGCCGCGGCCTTGAAGACTCACCCGAAAAGGTAGCACGTTTTAATAGTGAGATATTTAGATTTCAAGATAAATGGGAAAAAGAACTGAAACAGGGTGATCCTTACTATAACCCCAATTTAACGCTTGTTTCCGAAGATTTCGCCTTAAGATAATATTACTTTATAAAATTTTATATCAATCAAGACTTTGCAGACTAAAATCTGCAAGGTCTTTTTTGTTTTTATAAGGTGTTTTGTTCTATTTGTAAAAAAACATACATACATTATATAAAAAACAAAGGACAAGGCATAAAATATGAACCGTGAATTTGATGAAACAATTTTAAATATATGTGACACCATACACAATGTGCTTGTTAAATTGCCCGAAAACATAAAAAATTCTACGCAAGAAATACGTTTAAGGTTAAATTTACCTGTGACTCTTACGGTAAACGGCGGTGTTTATTTTGTTTGTAAAAACGGTACGGTAACCGATTTTAAATGTGTTGACTGTGTTACGGTGTGTCAGCAAGATCTAAATTCAACCTTAATTAAACTTTGCAATAATTCGGTATATTTACACGAAAACGAAATTAAAGATGGTTACATATCTTTGCCGAACGGCAACAGGGCTGGTGTGTGCGGTGCTTTTAACTGCGAAGGGCTTTTAGTTGCGGTAAGTTCGCTTAATATAAGAATTGCCCGACAAGTTTTAGGTTGTGCAAAAAATTTATTGCCGTATGCACAAAACGGTTTGTTAATTGCAGGTCCGCCATCAAGCGGTAAAACTACCGTTTTGCGTGATCTTATACGTTTGCTTTCAAACGGTGAGTACGGCTCTTATAAAAGGGTTGCGGTTGTAGACACACGCGGTGAAATTTCGGGCGGAATTGCTAAACTCGATTTAGGTGTCAACACCGATGTACTTTATTTGAAAGATAAGGCAAGCGGTACGCAAACGGCACTTAAAACAATGTTTCCAAACATAATAGCATTTGATGAAATCGGCACTAATGAAGAATTAAACGGCGTTAAAGAATGTTTTAATGCAGGGGTTAGCATAATAACTACGGTGCATTGCGGTTCGGTTTTTGAACTTTCATGCCGTGATATTATTGTAAAAATAATCAAAAGCGGAGCAATAAAATATATAGCATTGCTAAGTGATATAGGCAGCAAACCGCAAATTTTAAATGCAAACGAGGTGCTTAAAAATGCTTAAATTTACAGGCGTGTTATTTATAATAATTTCAACCACTTTAATCGGTTTTGTAAAAAGCAGGTCATTGAACCTAAGGGTTAAAAAACTGTTGCGTTTAAGCGGCGGATTATCTTTGTTTTATGAATATGTAGAGCAGGGCAGTTTTGAAATCTATACCGCTGTTGAAAACGCATTTAAAGATTGCGATTTTTTGCAAATAAAGTCTAATAACATAATTTGCACCGATTGTGACCTTGCACCCGATGAGCAAAGCGAAATAAATACATTTTTTAAATCATTGGGTTCAGGCTTTAAAAAAGAGGAATGTGACAAAATTAAAAATTTTGAGTTATATATAAAAAAGCATTTAAAAGCCGCCGAAAATGATGTCAGGCAAAAATGCAGGCTGTATCAAACATTCGGTGTTTGTTTAGGTTTAATGTTGGGCATTTTATTGATTTAGAGGTGGAAAAATGGATGTTGATTTCATATTCAAGGTTGCGGCTATAGGCATAATTGTAACGGTATTACATCAGCTGCTTGTACGTTCCGGCAGAGAGGAACAGGCAATGCTTGTAACACTTTCGGGTTTGGTGGTTGTTTTGCTTATGGTGGTTGGTGCAATAGCCGATTTATTTAACACCGTAAAAGGACTCTTTGGACTGTGAGTAACGAATTGATTAAAATTATTGCCGTTATTGTTTTAGCGGTAATATTAATTACCGCTTTACGCAGAAATTCAGGCGAATATTCCGTTTTACTGCTTATAGTCGTAATTATTGTAGGTGTAACATTTTTTGCTGAAAACTTATCCGATATATTTTCGGAACTACGTAACTTGTTTGCTGTAAAAAGTAATGTTGTAATATATTTTGAAATTGTGCTAAAAGCACTCGGCATAGCATACATAACATCTTTTGCTGCAGATGTTTGCCGTGATTACGGATACAGTTCTTTAGCACAACTTGCGGAACTCAGCGGTAAAATATCAATTTTAATTTTAAGTTTGCCGTTGGTAAAATCTCTGCTTAATACTGTATCAAAATTTATAGAATTATGAAAAAACTGATTGTAATTTTATGTGTAGCACTTTGTCTTTCGTTACCTGTTTCGGCAAACGACCAATACTCAACGCAATATAATAACTTAGGTGCCGATTCGCTAAGCGATGCTTTAGACGAAAATACACGTGAATTTTTTGAGCAAAACGGTATTGATGCCGCTGATTATAACTGGGTAAATCAATTAACAAGCGGCGGTGTACTTAAACACATATGGCAATTTGTTACGGGTGGCTTAAAAACACCTGCCAAAACAGGTATTTTAATTGCAGTGCTTATTTTTTTGTTTGCATCGGTTACGGCGTTCGGTTTATCACAAGATTTTGAAATAGCGGTATACGCCGTTGTTATTGCAATGACCGTATTAATTTCAAACGATATATGGCAAACGGTTTTATCGGCACAGGCGGCAATTAAAGGGTGCAGTTCGTTTATGCTTTCATTTGTACCCGTTTTTGCAAGTGTTTTGGCAATTTCGGGCAAAACCGTTACCGCCCCTGCTATGAGTGCTTTGCTGTTAGCCTCTGCCGAAGCGGTATCATTTGTTGCGGCGTTTACCGTTCTGCCTATTATGAGCGGTTATTTGGCACTAAGCATATCAACGGCGGTCTCACCGCTTGCAAGCAATTCTGCTTTGCCAGAAGGTGTTAAAAAATTTTCTATGTGGGTATTGTCACTAGTGTCTACATTGTTTTTGGGTGTGTTGGCTATTCAAACATCGGTAAATTCCGCCGCCGATAATCTTGCTTTGCGAACCGCTAAATTTATACTTGGTACATCGGTGCCTATTGCCAACGGTTTACTGGGTGATGCCGTTTCAACAATTTCGGCATCAATAGGTTTATTGCGTTCATCAATCGGTATTTACGGTGTGGCGGCATTGTGCTTTACATTATTGCCAATAGTAATAGAACTTGTTTTGTGGAGATGCGTTTTAATGCTGAATTCATTTGTAAGTCAACTTTTCGGTCTTGATAAAATAACATCGGTTTTGCGTGCGGTAGACTCAATGTTATCGGTACTGTTAAGCATTATTTTAATTATAGGCGGAATGTTTATAATATCACTAACGGTGGTGATTACCGCAACGGGTAAAGTTTAATGAATGTGTTTAAAAATTTTGTAATGAGTTTCAGCGTCGGCAGTATAGTATTCGGCTGTTTATATATGCTATGCCCTAAAGGTAATATGAGTAAAAGTGTTAAGTATATTTTTTCACTTTGCTTTATTTGTTACATTGTTACGGCAGGGGCGGGAATTTCAAAAATAGATTTTAATTATTTTGAAAAAATTCCCGATTACGAAATTCTAACCGAAAAAAACGCATCGCTTACGGCACAAAGTGTTTTTGAAGAAACTTTAACCAAGCAAGATATTATTTTTAAAAAAATAACGGTTGATGTTAATAAAACCGATACCGACGGCATAGTTATAAGTAGGGTAACTGTTTATACAAACGAACCGTACGAAAAAATAATATCTTTAATAGGTTCCGACAGTTATGAGGTAGTAGTAATAAATGAATGAAAAAATTAAAATTTTAACAAAAAATCCAAAATTTTTAATAGTTTTGGGAATAAGTGGCATACTGTTAATATTTTTATCATCACTGTTTTCAAATAATACCAACAGCGAAAAAACGGTTGAAAATTCAAGCGGAGAATACACCGCCGAGCAGTACTGCGAAATGCTTGAAAAAAACGTTAAAAATATTGTAACAGGTATAACCGGAGATAAAAATCCAACCGTGGTAATAACGCTTGAAAGCGGCATTAGGTATTCTTACGCTGCCGCCGATGAAACCGACACATCAACCGCAAGCGGAAATTCAACCGATCAAAGCAGTCAAAGTAAAAAACGTTCGTATATAACCGTTAAAAATTCCGACGGAAGCGAAAAGGCATTAATTGTTACCGAATATATGCCTGAAATTCGCGGCGTTGCCGTAATATGCAAAAACGCCCAAAATACCGCCATCGCCGATAAAATTAAAAATGCCGTTACGGCGGCTTTAAATATTACATCAAAAAGAGTATATATTTCAGGAGGAACATCACAATGAAAAAGGGTAAAGTTTTTGGTAAAAATCATATAGTTTTAGCATTAATGCTTTTGGCTTTAGGCGGTGCCGTGTGGCTTAATATGAAATTTTCTTCAACAGAAAAGTATTTAGGTGAGGCAAAATACGTTAGCAGCAATGCCGAAACTACGGGTGAGGCAATTCAAACCGCAGCCCCCGTAACCGAACAGGCGGATTACTTTGAAACTGCACAAAAAGACCGTGAAACCGCTTTGGGTGAGGCTCAGGAATTAGTAGAGGAAACTCTAAAGTCTGCTGATTTAACCGATGAGGAACGCCAAACCGCACTAAGCAGCGTAAATGCCTTTGCTTCAAGAATTGAAAAGGCAAACAGCATAGAAACGGTTTTAAAAGCCAAAGGTTTTGAAAAGGCTGTGGTGGTAATAGGTGAGAGCGATATTAACGTTTTAGTAAAATCAGATGGCATAACCACCACCCAAACATTGCAAATTCAAGATATTGTTACTTCACAAACCGATATAACTTTAAGTAATATAAAAATCATAACGGTAAAATAATTTATCTTTGTTCTTGCAAAGTGGTAAAAATTATGTTACAATATGCCTATACAATATAAAACATATTTTTTACTGTATACGGAGGAATACTTTATGCAAGATAATATGACTGAACTTTCCGTTAGTACCGACGTACTTGAAAAAATGGCTGAACTTGCCGCTAAAGAAATTGACGGTGTAAAAGGTATTGCCAAAAAGGTTATTGACTTAAAAGGTGCTTTAAAATCTAAAAGTGTTGTTAAGGGCGTTAACGTTGAAAATGTTAACGGTGCTATTGCTATTAACGTTTATATATGTGTTGATTCTAACGCAAAGGTGCGTGAAGTTGCCGAAGCGGTTCAACAAAACGTTAAAGATAAAATTCAAACAATGACAGGCACCGCTGTTACTAAGGTTAACGTTAATGTTGAAGACATTGACTTTGTCGAGCAAGAACCCGAACAGTAAATTTACCGTTAAAAATTCAACAACGCAGTACATCTATAGGTGTACTGCGTTGTTTTTGTATATAATTTTAAAAATTTATTTTTGCCTGCAATAATCAATCAACATATCTATCATTTTAAAATCTGTTTCGTTTAAAGATGACAATTTATTCAGAACGGTGTTTTTATCAATATTACTGTGATTGCCTTTTAGAATATAATCGGTGCTGATATGTAAAATCTCACTTATTTTAATAAGATTTTCAATTTTTATTGCCTTATTGCCACGTTCTAAATTTGAAATCATTTGAACCGATACATTAATTTTTTCGGCAACAAATTCTTGTGTGTAATTTAACTGTTTTCTGCGTTCAGAAATACGATTACCTATTGCTTGCAAATCAATCGTTGTCATGAATATTAACCTCAAAATTTATTTATTAGGTATAGTATATTAAATTATAGGCGATATTTTAACAATCTAAAGGTTGACAAACTTAATCTAAAGATGTATAATTTTGTCGAAGTTAAAGTTAACGTTGCTTTGATTTTAATTTGAAAGGGGAGATATTTTTGGATAATGTTGTTCTTTCAATAGTTATTTCAATCGCAATAACTATTGCTGTTTGTAAGTTGAAATTTTTTAATTATCAACTTTTAAACAGAAGAAAATCAAAAAGTAAATATTTGGTAATCTGCGGTGTATGGTTTTATACTTTGTTGCAATTCGCAACGGAAATAGCCGTAGGTATGTGTGAAAGTGCCGGTTTAAGTTCGTATGAAATTGATGATGCTGTGTGGATTTGCACCAGTGTAATAAATGATTTTACACCCATTGCATTTATATTGATTGCTTTGGGAATATTTGCAGCGATTGTGTCATCTTATGACGGTTTTCTTTTTAAAGATTTTAACGGTGACGAAAAAAACTTTGTTGTTTACGGTTCTTACGAACACACCCAAACAAAAAAGAAATTAAACATTGCAGCAGTTATAATCATCGTAGTAGTTGCTATATTTAAAACATGTAGTGCAGTTAATTATGTGAATTATAAATTACAGCATATATCATATTTCGATGAATATGACATTTACTATATGATAGAGCAAATACCCAATTGCATAAATTCTGTTTTGTTTACACTGTTACATGTGAAAATAATTTCTTCGTGTTTAGGCCTTTTTAAAAAAAATGCAATTGCCATAACCGACAAGCGACTTTTAGGTATTGCAGACGGCTGTAAAAAAGTTGATGTTATGTTATCTGCAATTACATCGGTAAAAAGATACGGCGGCGGAATTATATTAAAATGCGGTTATAAATCTTATAATTTTAAAAATATTGATAATGCCGTTTGGATTGTTGAAGAACTTTCAAAAAATATTTCTGTTGATGTTGACGATAATTATAATTCAACCAATAATACACCGACAATAGAAATTGACGGTATTCAATTATTTTAACAAATATTAAAGGAGAATAACTATGGAAGAAAAGGTTTTATTAAAAGGCAATTTTAACGGTGAACAAATACCGCGTATAATCGGCATAATATTAGGCATCATGTTAATTATTATATTTATTTCCTTCGATGTTGCACTTTCGGGTAACGGTTTATTTATTTTTCTTGGTTTTGTAGAGGCTGGAATTTTTATAGGTATAGGTGCAGCTTTGATGAAACTTTTAGAAAAAAGAGAACTTGTAATAACCAATAAACGTGTAATAGCACGCAGGTGTTTTGGCTTTAGACGTGATATTAAATTAGAAGATATTACCGATATATCAATGTCAAGAAACGGTATAAGCGTTGCCTCACCGTCAGCAAGAATAGGTTTTGCTTGGTGCACTAATAAAGAAGAAATTTATAATACAATTGCTTTTCAAATTTTAAATTAAATAAATTCAACTTGCAAAAACACACTAAAACCCGTATCGGTAATTGCCGTTACGGGTTTTGTAATTATTATTTTTCTTCTGCTTTTTCTTCAAATTTGTTTTGGTCTTTTAAATTTTTGTTTTCATTATCCTTTTTGTTTACGTCTTTTTTGTTTTTATTCTTACTCACAAAAATCACCCCACTTTCTATGCTATTATCGGCATAAAAGGGGGTGATTATTCATTTTAAATGTTAAACAGTTTTTGTGCGTTTTGTGCGGTAAGTTTTAAAATTTGTTTGGTGTCGGTGTTTCTTATTTCGGCAATTTTTTGTGCCGTATATTTAATCATACCCGAATGACAAAGTTTTCCGCGATGCGGTTCGGGTGCTAAATACGGGCAATCGGTTTCAACCAGCAATAAACTGTCGGGTATTATTTTTACAACATCGGGCAGTTTTCTTGCGTTTTTAAAGGTAATTACACCGCCAACACCTATATACAAGCCAAGATTTATAATTTCTTTTGCCATTTCAACACTACCCGAAAAACAGTGCACAACACCTTTGGGTTTGTATTTTTTAAGTATTTCAAGTGTATCAGCGTGGGCATCGCGGTCGTGAACTATAATCGGTAAATCTAACTCACGGGCAAGCAATATTTGTTTTTCAAAAATTTCAATTTGTTCTTCACGGGTATTTGTTTGCCAATAATAATCAAGACCTATTTCACCTATAGCAACACATTTTTTGTGTTTTGCCAACGCCTTTATCTGTTCGGGTGTAGTGCCCGAATTTATGCTTTCGGGGTGAATACCTACGGCGGCATAAACAAAATCGTATTGCTCGGCAAGTTGAAGTGCCGTTTTAGATGATTGTTCATCACAACCGCAGGTTACAATTCCGCACACACCGTTTTGGTGCATTTGTGAAAAAAGTTGTTCACGAACAAGGTCAAAACGCTCATCGTCATAATGTGAATGGCTGTCAAAAATGGGGTAGTTGTTGCTTAAATCTTGCGTATACATTATCTTACCTTTGAACCTTCGGGAATATCGTCGGCAAAAATAACCTTTACATCACCGTTAGGGCAGTCAGCGGCTAAAATCATACCGCAAGATTCTACACCGCAAAGCACTGCGGGTTTAAGATTTGACACAACAATAACTGTATGACCGATTAAATCGTCGGGGGTATACCATTTTGCAATGCCCGAGGCTACGGTACGTTCTTTACCGCTGCCGTCATTAAGGGTAAGTTTTAAAAGTTTTTTTGCTTTTGGAATAGGTTCGCACTTAACAATTTTTGCGGTTTTAAGTTCTATTTTTGCAAAATCGTCAATAGAAATTTCGGCTAAAGTTAGGGTGTTTTCTGCAGTCGCTTTTGTTTTTTCGGCTTTAGCCTGTTGTTCGGCATTGATTTCTTCAAGTGCTTTTGCCATATCAATACGTGCAAATAACGGTGTTGCTTCGCCAACGTTGTATTCTTTTATTTCACCAAAGTTAAGTGTGTTACATTCGCATGATAACTGCTCGGCAATTTTTTTGCAACTTGAGGGAATAACAGGGGTAAGCATAATGCCGATAAGACGTATACATTCAAGCAGGTTGTAAAGCACGGCATTAAGTCTTGGTAAAGAATTTTCGTCTTTAGCCAAAGTCCACGGTGTAGTTTCGTCGATATATTTGTTGCAACGTTTTGCAAAGTTCATAACACAGTCGCAAGCATCGGCATTGCGGTAACCGTCCATAAGTGAATAATATTTTTCAACAGTTTCAGATGCAAAGTTAATAAGTTCGCAGTCAAGTTCATCTGCGGTGTTGGGTGCAGTAACTTTACCGCCGAAATATTTGTTTGTCATTGCAACGGTGCGGTTTACAAGGTTGCCGAGTGTGTTTGCAAGGTCGGAATTGAATTTAGTTATAAAACTTTCATAAGTTATGGTGCCATCTTGTGTGAACGGAATTTCAGAAAGCAGATAATAACGTACCGCATCAATGCCAAAGCGGTTAGCCAATTCGTCGGCATAAATAACGTTGCCCTTTGATTTTGACATTTTATCTTCACCAACAAGCACCCACGGGTGACCGAGCACCTGTTTTGGTAACGGTTCACCGAGTGCCATAAGAATAATAGGCCAATAAATTGTATGGAAACGAACAATATCTTTGCCTATTACGTGTAAATCGGCAGGCCACAATTTTTTGTATTGCTCACTACTGCCGTCGGGGTTATAGCCAATACCCGTAATGTAGTTAGAAAGGGCATCTATCCAAACATAGATTACGTGTTTGTCATCAAAACTTACAGGAACGCCCCATTTGAATGATGAACGTGATACACATAGGTCTTGAAGACCGGGTTTTATAAAGTTGTTAAGCATTTCGTTTTTGCGTGATTCAGGCTTAATAAAATCGGGGTTTTGCTCATAATACTCAACAAGTCTGTCTTGATATTTTGAAAGACGCAAGAAATATGCCTCTTCTTTAGAATCGGTAACTTCTCTGCCACAGTCGGGGCATTTGCCGTCTACAAGTTGCGATTCGGTGTAAAAAGATTCGCATGGCACACAATATTTACCCTCGTAAGTGCTTTTGTAAATATCGCCTTGGTCGTAAAGTTTTTTGAATATTTTTTGCACAGCATCTTCGTGGTAGTCATCGGTTGTGCGTATAAATTTATCGTAACAAGTGTCAAGACTGTCCCAAACGGCTTTAATATTTGCGGCGGCATTGTCAACGAATTCTTTAGGCGTAATGCCGTCTGCTTTGGCGTATTCTTCAATTTTTTGACCGTGTTCATCAGAACCTGTCATTAAATACACATCAAAACCCATCATTTTTTTGTAACGGGCAATCATATCTGCAAGTACAATATCATAGGCGTTGCCTATGTGTGGCTTACGTGAAGCATAAGCAATGGCGGTTGTGATATAAAATTTTGGTTTGTTTTCGTTCATAATTTATTTCCTCCTACGGTTTTCGAATGAGAAAACCGATTATTGATATAAAAGTAACTGCAAGTTGGTACAAAAAAATCGAAGTTTGTGCAGGCACCGAATATAATCCTGAAAATGCCGTGTAAATAAAGTATGCGGCACCAAATACAGAAAATACGGTGTAAAGCACGGTTAAAATTTTATTTGATTTTTTAAGGTTTGAAGCACAGTTTACAATCTTGATAAGATTAATACCCGAACCGCGATATACGGCAGGTGCAGAACATTTTTTAACATCGGCAGTTGCGTTTTTGTACATATGAACACCCGAATTGGTCATATTTTTTACCGAGTCTTCATACAAACCGAAATAATCGCAAATCATTTCTTCGTTTATATTAGGGTCGCAATTTTCAACAAGTAAAACCATACCGAGTTCGGTTATTTTTCGCAGTTCTTTAGCAATGTCTTTTCTGACATCGTATTGTATAACAAGCAAGGCACAGGCGGTATCTTCGGTGGCAACATAAACAGGAAAATAACCTTTTCTCAAAATCTTTTTGTCGACCTCAATACTGGGTATATCTATGCCGTGTGCTTCCATAAGGGCACGGTTGCCTATAAAGAGCAGTTTATCATCAACCCAACCCGATATACCAAGGCGTTTTTCGTATTTTACGGTGTCGGAATTAGGTATTTTGTAAGATGTGTTTGTACCTGCTATCTGTTTGAAAATAGACTCAAGCGGACTGTTAAGTGCTTCGGTAAGTGCCGCCGCTTTGAGTATTGTTTCGTCAATACTGTTGTTTGAAAGCACCTTCATACTGTAAAGCGAAACCGTACCCGACGGAAAAATATCATTTACGTTAATAACAATAGCGTTTGAATTTTCTATTTTTTCGGCACCGTAGATACCTGCTATCATAGAACCTTTTGTATTTAATTTTTTTGCTGCCGAGCACAAGGGCAGGGCATCTATAAAAAACATCGACGGTATATTGGCAATGCATATAATTGCGGTTGCACAGTAAACGGCATCAAAGATGTTTTTGTAATAGAAAAATGATAATACTCCGCATAAAACCGAAATGAATAAGGTTGCAAAAAATATAAAAGATACTTTGCCCGAAAGTTTAGGCAAAAATGATATATGTTTTCCGTAATCTTCAATAAAATCGGTTTTTCGGGTTCCTATTGCCAAAACGTCACCCTCGATTGCGTTTTTGGTCATAGCAAATGTTGTTGATTGGTCGTTTATAAGGGTAGCGGCTTTTTTGGGGTTCTTATCGGTAATTTGTTTTAAGTTACCAAGATGAGCCGAAACCTCTTTAAATTTACAATACGCTCTTATAAAAAGTGTTATATCAATCAGCAACAGTGTGTAATATGCATCGGAATTTGTAAATGCAGCAGTAAGCGATAACGCAATTCCCGAAAGTGATAAAAGCGATGCCAAGGTATCAAAATTGCTTCTTTTTTTGAAAAGATTTTTAAAATCAAAAAACATACTGTAATTGGCAATAACCGAAATTAAAACCAATGCACCGCATATAAACATAGTGCTTTTGGGCGATTTTATTATAATGTCGTAGATAGAGGGTATTAAAAATACCGCTAAAGCAATTACCGAAAATGCCGATACAACGCACGACAAAAACAACGAACGTTTTTTAATTGAAAATTGGCGAACTGCTTTTTTTGCCGAATTGCTATCGGTTATATTATATTCGGGTTTAAATCGGTCAAAGTCAGCCTCTTCTAACATTTGCGACGTAGCATTTTGTTGGGGCATTTCTTTAAAATCATCGTCCAACTCAATGTGTTTTGTCATACTGCTTATCGATATATGGTCGGTATTACCTTTGTTATTTTTAATAGGTGTAAAACGTATGGTTGCCGTATCGGAAACATTATCTTCGGTTTTTAAACCTATTTCGGCAGTATCAATATCGGATATATCGGGAACAGATATGTTAAAAACTTCTTCTTCCTTTTCGTTAGGGAATAAATTTTCGTAAAGTTGTTCGGTTTCACGCTTTTCAGCATCGGATACCATCTGTTCAAAAGCAGGGGTAGGCGAAACGGTATCGTCTTTAGAGGTAATATCCGCTTTGTTGGGCTTTTCTTCGGATAAAATTTCAAAGTTTTTTTCAATATCACTTTTTTCGGATTTATCCGAATTATCTTTAATAAAATCTAGACCGTATTTTTCGGAAAGATTTTTTATTGCGTTTTCGCTGTCGTTTAAAAGAATTTCGGCAACACTTTCAAGTTTGTATAGCGGTTTATGATTTTCGGATAAATTATGCCCGTCTTCATCAACGGTATATTTTTTTAGTTTTTCAAGCAGAGTTTTTTCGGTGCGTTGTGCAGGGGATTCTGCCTTTGTTTCAAGCGGTGCCGCAGTTGGCTTTTCGGGTTCAATAAAAACATTGCTGTTTTGAGGCTCCGATTTTATTTGAACATCGTTTTGCTGTTTTGCGGTACTGTTATCGTTGTTATTTAATTGACTGTTCATTCGGTTTTTAAGCGAGGCGAGGGCATCGGTGCTTTTTTTAGTGTCGGTTTCGTAGTCGGTGTCACTAAGTACCCATAAATTTGAAACTTCTTGCGGAGTTATTGCGTGTGGAGCCAAATTTTGTTCGCCTAAAACTTTTTTTGTGTTGTCGGTATCATCGGTATTAATAATAAAACCGTCATCTTTGTTGTTTTTGGAGAAAAACTTCACTGTAAATCACCACCAAAAATTATTTATTGCGTTTGCGTACAACTTCATACATAAGAACGCCTGCCGCAACAGATGCGTTGAGCGAATTAATTTTACCGTGCATTGAAAGGCTGACCACACCGTCACATTTCTTTCTTGTTAGGGTGCCTATACCTTTGCCTTCGTTACCTATAACCAAAGCACAGGGTATATCGTAATCGGTTTCGGTATAGGGTGAACCGTCCATATCGGCACCGAATACCCAAATGCCTTTTTCTTTAAGATCATCAATCGTGTTGGCAATATTTGTAACACGGGCAACCTTCATATAAGCGAGTGCACCTGCCGATGTTTTTTCAACAGTGGCATTAAGCGATGCCGAACGACGTTTTGGTATTATTATACCGTGAACACCGCAGGCTTCGGCAGTACGTATAATCGCACCCAAATTATGTGGGTCTTCAATTTCATCACAAATAATTATAAAGGGCTTTTCGTCACGTTCTTCAGCGGTTTTTAAAATATCTTCAACGGTAGAATATTCTTGGCTTGCAATCATAACAGCAACGCCTTGATGATTACCGCCCGAGCAGTAGTAATCAAGTTTTTGCGGACTGATTTCTTTAATTAGTATTCCGCGTGCGGCACACTTTGCTTTGATTGCCGTAACCGAACCGCCGTTTACACCGTGTGCTATAAGCAGTCGGTCAATTTCACGACCCGAACGCAAAGCCTCCATAACAGGATTTCTGCCGTAAATTATATTACCTTGTTTTGAATCAAGGTTTTCTTTATTATTAAATTCCATACTTATCCACCTTATATACTAATTCAAGTTATTATAACATACATATTTCGAAAAATAAAGTCAAAAATAACAAAAACAGGAGGTAATTTTTATGAAGATAAAATCTGTAAGAGGTTACGAACTTTTAGATTCACGCGGCAACCCCACCGTAGCAGCGGAAGTTATATGCGAAAACGGAGTATCGGGTTTTGCAATTAGCCCGTCGGGTGCATCAACGGGAATGTACGAAGCACACGAACTGCGTGACGGTGATATAGGTCGTTATATGGGCAAAGGTGTAACAAAAGCGGTCGATAATATTAACGGTGAAATTTGTAAAATTCTTTCGGGTAAATGTGTATATAACCAGCAGGAAATTGACGATACAATGGTTTCAGCCGATGTCACCGATAACAAGTCAAAATTTGGTGCAAATGCAATACTTGCCGTTTCAATGGCGGTTTCAAAGGCGGCAGCAAAAAGTTTCAGTATTCCGCTTTACAGATATTTAGGCGGTGTTAACGCAAAAAAATTACCCACACCTATGATGAACATTTTAAACGGCGGTGCACATGCATCAAACAATATTGATATTCAAGAATTTATGATAATACCCGAAAAATGCAAAAACTTTGCCGATGGCGTTAGAATTTGCAGCGAAATTTACCATAATTTAGGCAAAATTTTAAAAGATAAAAATTTAATGTGCGGTGTCGGTGACGAGGGCGGTTTTGCTCCTAACCTTGAAAGTGATGAAGAGGCAATTTGCTTTATTTTAGAAGCGGCAGAAAAATCAGGCTATGGCGGTCAAATTAAAATTGCATTAGATGCGGCATCGAGTGAATGGTATTCGAGCGGTAATTACACTTTGCCAAAACGCAAAAAGACGGTCACATGCGAACAACTTATAGAATATTACACCGAACTTGTATCAAAATATCCGATAATTTCTATTGAAGACGGTCTTTCCGAAAACGATTGGGACGGGTGGCGTATTTTAACCGAAAAATTAGGCGGTAAAATTCAACTTGTGGGTGATGACCTTTTTGTTACAAATAAAAAAAGACTGTGTACCGGTATTGAAAAAGGCGTTGCAAATGCAGTGCTTGTAAAACCAAATCAAATTGGAACCGTCAGCGAAACGCTTGAAGTTATTAAAACGGCACAACATAACGGATATGCAACAATTATTTCTCACCGTTCTGGTGAGAGCGAAGATACCACCATTGCCGATATAGCGGTTGCTACTAATGCAGGTCAAATAAAAACAGGTGCTCCGTGCCGCAGCGACCGAACTTCAAAATACAACCGCCTTATTTTGATTGAAAACCAACTCAATTAAATTTAACTTTTAAAGCAGGGCAGTGTTAACTGCCTTGTTTTAATTTTATTGACAATAACTTTTTTTAAAAGTATAATCATAAAAAATAAATATACGGAGAAAACGCACCTTTATTGTGCCTTGTTTTGTAAAAAAATGAAAAATACAATACCGATATTATTTGATCAAAGTGACAATTACTATCAAAAGAAAATAGGGGATTTTTTTGTATCCGAAAATGTTATCAACAAAAATTACCCGTTGCATCAACAAGATTATTACGAACTTGAATATATTACCGACGGTGTGGCTGAACACATAATAAACAACGGGAAAAATCTTGTTAAAGCAGGCGATTTGTTATTTATTACGCCGTTCGATTTTCACGGTTTTAACACAAGCGGAATAAAAACAATAACCTGCCATTTTTACGCAAAAGATTTATCGTTTGAAATGTCACGTTTTTTAATGAGTTTGCAGTCAAACACCGTGAAAAATGTTGATGAAAATATGGTGCTTAATTTAAAATATTTGCTTAAAGTTTTTAAAGACAACGATAAGTACGCCGAAATCAAACTGCGAAACACGGTAGAATTAATTTTGTTAGAACTTTTTTCTAATTTTACCGCCGTTAATGTTGAAACGGCAAAAGATAAAATCAGCGAGGCAATAGGCTACATCAATATTAATTTTAAAAATGATATTACGCTTAGTTTAATCGAGAAAAAATTCGGTATTTGTGCTTCACAGTTTAGCCGTGATTTTAAAAAACGAACCGAAAAAACTTTTTTGGAATATATAACAGACAAACGTTTAAATTACGCAAAAAAACTTCTTTTAAGTGGTAGAAAAGTTATTGATGTATGTTTTGAAAGCGGTTTCGGTTCGGTCAGAACATTTAACAGGGCGTTCAAGAACAGGTATAATGTTTGCCCGAGCAAATTTGTAAATATGCAAAAATAAGACTATAAAAAGTTAAAAAATGTCTTGTTGTTTTAGAGCCTTACTGTTATTATATGTTTAGAAATTATTTTAAAATATAAACTTAGAAAAGGTGGTAATTTTATGGCAAAAATCATAGGCGGAAAATCTATCCCGAACATTCCGTGGGAAGAAAAGCCCGAAAACTGCAAAGACGTTATGTGGAGAAGTAAGTTAAACCCCATTCTTACACGTGACGATATTAAAGATGCAAACTCGGTTTTTAACAGTTCGGTTGTTGCTTTCGGTGATGAGTTCAGAGGTATTTTCAGATGTGACCGCACCGACTATGTTCCTTTTTTGTTTAAGGGTAAAAGTAAAGACGGCATTAATTGGGATATTGATGACGAACCGATTGAATTTGTAAATAAAATTGAGGGTGTGCCGTATGTTTACGGTTATGACCCGCGTGTTTGCGAAATTGAGGGCAGATACTACATTGTTTGGTGTACAGGTATGGAAAATTGGGACCCAACAATAGGTATGGCTTGGACCGATGATTTTGAAACATTTCATCATATGGAAAACGCATTTTTGCCAAACAATCGCAACGGCGTTTTGTTCCCAAGAAAAATTAACGGCAATTATTTAATGTTTTCACGTCCTTCCGATTCAGGACATTCACTTTCAAAACAGGGTATTTACAGTAGCCAAAGTCCCGATTTAACATATTGGGGTAAACACCGTCTTGTTATGGACCCTTGCGGCGGTTGGCAGTCACTTAAAATAGGCGGCGGCCCTACACCTATTGAAACCGATGAGGGTTGGTTGCTTATATATCACGGTGTAAGACAAACCTGCAACGGCTTAATTTATTTTGCGGGCAGTGCTATTTTAGACCGTGAAAATCCTAACAAAGTTCTTTACCGCACCAAAAATTATATTCTATCACCGCGTGAAATTTACGAGTGCGTTGGCGACGTTAACAACGTTGTATTCCCCGTATCTACACTTTGCGATAAAGATACAGGCAGAATTGCACTTTATTACGGCTGTGCCGATACAGTAGTAGGTCTTGCGTTTACTACGGTTGACGATCTTATAAAATTCACAAAAGAAAACAGCATTTGATTTTAAATTTTATGTGTTGACATTTTTATATTTTTTTAGTAAAATGTTAACGCAGTAGGGACTGCAACCGTTTTTGGCGGTTTGCAGTCTATTTTTTATGGAGTGATTAAAAATGAAAAAGTTTGACACCGTAATTATCGGCGGAGGTATCGGCGGCTTAATGGCAGCATACCGTTTGCGTATTAATTCGCCCGAAATGACAATTGCCGTAACCGAACGCGGAAATGAACTTCATAAGCGTGTTTGTCCTGCAAGCAAAAACAGTACATGTGTTCACTGTAAAGTTTGCAGTATTACAAGCGGTTATGCAGGTGCCGGTGCATTCAGTGACGGTAAATTCAATTTAGGTACCGCTTACGGCGGCACTTTGGGTGAAGAACTCGGTGATGACCTTGCTAATCTTTATATCGACGAGGTTGATAAAATACTCAACGAATATTGCACTTCAGGTGTACCTAAGGTGTTTAAGTCTAATGATGAATTACGCCTTAAATGTATACAAAACAATCTGCGTTTGCTTGATATGAACGTAAAACATTTAGGTACCGATAACAACTTTGCTACAATGCAAAATCTTATCGACCAAATTAAATCAACAGGTACCGAACTTTACAGTTTTTATGACTGCGAAACAGTTGAGAAAAACAACGGTACTTACATTTTAAAATATGCCAACGGTGAAAGTTTTGAGGCAAAGAACATCATAATCGCAACAGGACGTTCAGGTGCTAACTTTGTATCAGAATTTTGTAAATCAAACGATGTTAAAATGCGTTCAAACCATATAGATATCGGTGTACGCGTTGAAATGAAGGATATTATCTGGCGTGAGTTTTCATCTAAAATTTACGAGCCTAAAATTCTTTACAAAACAAAAACTTTTGAAGACCGTTGCCGTATGTTCTGCTTTAATCAGGGCGGTCTTGTGTCGGCTGAAAACAATCACGGTATAATTACCGCTAACGGACATTCATATGCCCAACCCGAAAAGAAAACCGACAACTGTAACTTTGCAATACTTTCAAGTATTCGCTTTACAGAGCCGTTTGACCAACCTACCGAATATGCCGAAAACATTTCGCGTCTTGCTAATATGATAGGCAAGGGTAATGTTTTGGTTCAGCGTTTCGGTGACCTTATCAGAGGTCGCCGCACAAACGATCACCGCTTGGCACAAAATACTGTTATACCTACACTTAAAGCAACTGCAGGTGATATTTCACTTGTTTTGCCGCACCGTATACTTACAAATATTATCGAAACAATTTATGCACTTGATAAAGTAGCACCCGGTACCGCGAACGATGACACCTTGCTTTACGGTTGCGAAAGTAAGTATTATTCAATAAGACCTACATTTATGAATAAAAAGTTTGAACTTATTGATAACGTCTACATAATAGGTGACGGTTCAGGTATATGCCGCGGACTTTCACAGTCGGGTGCAATGGGCATTTATGTTGCCGATTGTATTACGGGTTCACGCTGATTTTTTGCGTAATAGCATTCGACATTTTGCGACAAATTGTATTGACAAACACATTATGTCGTGCTAAAATGTATTTGTAAATTAAATATGAACGGTTTACCAATATAATTTAGATGATACGGTCTTAAAGTTTCTACCGCAACGCCATAAGTTGCGACTATTGGTTTTATTTTAATTGAGTTAAGGTGGACTGTAATTTTTTACAGTCCGCTTTGCGTTTTTTGTTAAGGAGTTTGATTTTAGTGATTGCACTTGAGAATAAGATATTGCGTGAAGGCAAAGTACTTGAGGGGCACGTGCTTAAAGTCGGCTCTTTTTTAAATCAACAACTTGATGTTGATTTTTTAATGGAAATGGGCAAAGAAATTGATCGCATTTATAAAAATGACGGTGTTACAAAATTGCTGACTGTTGAGTCTTCGGGCATTGCCGTTGCTGTAGCGGCAGGTGCTGTTATGCATTTACCCGTTGTTTTTGCCAAAAAGAATAAAAGTTCAAACGTTTCGGGTGACGTTTACAGTGCAAACGTTCATTCCTTTACTCACAACCGTGATTATGACATTGTTGTTGCAAGTGAATATTTGAACGAGAACGATAAAATTGTTATTATTGACGATTTTCTTGCCAACGGCAAAGCACTTGAAGGTCTTATTGATATTGTAGGTCAAGCGGGTGCCACACTTATAGGTGCTACCTGTGCTATTGAAAAGGGTTTTCAAGGCGGCGGTGACCGTTTACGTCAACAGGGTGTAAGGGTTGAAAGCCTTGCTGTTATTGATGAAATGACACCCGAAAAAATTGTTTTTCGCAAATAATTAATTGTATGTAATTAAATTTTACATAAAAAATTTTTTCAAAAAAGAGGAGATTACACAAATGAAAAAGTTAATCGCACTTCTTTTGGCAGTGGCTATGCTTTTCTGTTTTGCAGGCTGCGGTTCAAAAGACACAAACTCAGACGTTGATGCTAAAAGTGACATCAAGGTAGGCTTTATCTTCCTTCACGATGAGCAGTCAACTTATGACAAAAACTTTATGGATGCCGCAAAAGCAGCATGTAAAGCAATGGGCGTTGAATACGCACAAAAAACACAAATTCCCGAATCAAAAGATTGCTACGATGCAGCAGTTGAACTTGTTGAAGTTGAAAAATGCAATATCATCTTCGCAGATTCATTCGGTCACGAACCTTTCTTGATTGACGCTGCTAAAAAATATCCCGATGTTCAGTTCTGCCATGCAACAGGTACACAAGCACACACCGCAGGCGTTGCAAACTTCCACAATGCGTTTGCATCTATCTACGAAGGCCGTTATCTTGCAGGTGTAGCCGCTGGTATGAAACTTAACGAAATGATCGAAAAAGGCGAAATTACCGCTGATAAAGCAAAAATGGGTTACGTTGGTGCCTTCACTTATGCTGAAGTTATGTCAGGTTACACTTCATTCTACCTTGGTGCAAAATCTGTTTGCCCGACTGTAACTATGGACGTTAAATTTACAGGTTCTTGGTATGACGAGCAAAAAGAAAAAGAAGCCGCTACCGCACTTATCAACGGCGGTTGTGTACTTATCAGCCAACACGCTGACTCAATGGGTGCTCCTACCGCATGCGAAACCGCAGGTGTACCTAACGTTTCTTACAACGGTTCAACACTTGCTGCATGCCCCAATACCTTTATCGTATCTTCAAGAATTGACTGGACACCTTACTTTAAACATATGATCGAATGCGTTCAAAACGGCACTGCTATCGAGGCTGACTGGACAGGTACAATCGCAACAGGTTCGGTTGTTCTTACAGATGTTAACGATAAAGCCGCTGCTGAAGGCACTCAGGCAAAAATTGATGACGTAAAAGCACAACTTGAAAACGGCACTTTAAATGTATTCGATACCGCTAACTTTACTGTAAAGGGCGAAACTCTTACAACTTATATGGCTGACGTAGACACCGATGCTGATTACGCTGTAGATACCGAAGCAATTAAAGACGGTATTTTTGAAGAATCTAAACACCGCTCTGCTCCTTATTTCAATGTTGAAATTGACGGTATCACACTTCTTGATAGAAACTACGGCGATTAATTTTAACCGTTGTTTACTTAATTAGTTAAATTATAATTTGAGGCGAGGGCAAACTCCCTCGTCTCAAATTAATTTTGAAGAAATAACTGTGTTTTAAAAAGGGACAGTTATTTCTTGAGAATTATTGAACGGAGGTTTATCGTGGAAAAACAACCTGCAATACAACTTAAAAATATTACTAAAAAATTTGGCAGCGTAGTTGCCAACAGTAATGTTAATCTTACCGCATACCGTGGTGAAATTTTATCTATTTTGGGTGAAAACGGTAGTGGTAAAACAACTCTTATGAATATGATTTCGGGTATCTATTTTCCCGATGAAGGTCAAATTTATATTGATGGCGAAGAGGCGGTTATTACTTCACCTAAAGATGCCTTTTCATATAAAATAGGTATGATACATCAGCATTTTAAACTTGTTGATGTATTTACCGCCGCAGAAAATATAGTCTTAGGCCTTAATGACGGCAATTACGATTTGAAAAAATCTACCGAACAGATTAAAAATATAAGCGAACTGTACGGCTTTGAACTTGAACCCCAAAAGAAAATATACACTATGTCGGTTTCTGAAAAACAAACCGTTGAAATTATAAAGGTGCTTTATCGCGGTGCAGATATTTTAATTCTTGATGAGCCCACCGCTGTGCTTACCCCTCAAGAAACCGAAAAATTATTCAATGTTTTACGCCGTATGCGTGATGACGGCAAGTGTATTATAATTATTACACACAAATTGCACGAAGTTTTATCCCTTTCGGATCGTGTTTCGGTTTTGCGTAAAGGTGAATACATAGGTACCGTAAACACAAGCGAAACAAATGAATCCGAACTTACCGAAATGATGGTAGGCAAAAAGGTTGAATTAAATATCCAACGTAATGAACCTCACGATACAACCGACCGTCTTGTAGTAAAAAATGTTACTTGCGTAGACCGTATGGGTGCTACCGTGCTTGATAACGTTTCTTTTACCGCTAAGGGCGGCGAAATATTAGGTATAGCGGGTATTGCAGGCAGCGGTCAACGTGAATTGCTTGAATCAATCGCAGGCTTGCAACATCTTGCTTCGGGTGAGATACTTTATCTTAACCCTAAAACAAACGAAATAGAAAATTTGCGTGATAAAACACCTATGCAAATAAGAAATATGGGTGTAAGAATGTCATTCGTGCCTGAAGACCGTTTAGGGATGGGTCTTGTCGGCAATATGGATATTGTAGACAATATGATGTTGCGTTCTTATTCAAAAGGTCATTCAATGTTTTTGGAACGCAAAAAACCTAAAGATTTGGCAATGCGTATTATAAACGATCTTGAAGTTGTAACACCTTCTGCTACAACACCTGTACGCCGACTTTCAGGCGGTAACGTTCAAAAAGTGCTTGTCGGCCGTGAAATTGCATCATCACCAATGGTACTTATGGTTGCATACCCTGTACGCGGTCTTGATATAAATTCATCTTATATGATTTATAATCTACTCAACGAGCAAAAAGAAAAGGGTGTAGCCGTTGTATTTGTAGGTGAAGACCTTGACGTGCTTATAGAACTGTGCGACAGAATTATGGTTATCGGTTCGGGTAAAATTACAGGTACCGTTGACGGCAGAACAACTACTAAAGAAGAAATCGGTTTGCTTATGACTAAAGCAAAGCAAGAGGAGGAACGCAAAGATGACTAATAATTCATCTGTTAAGTCACACCGTGAGCCGCTTTTCCACGTTGTTAAACGTGAAGATATGCCTTGGTGGAAGGCTTGGAGTATCCGTGCTGCAACAATAATTATCGCTTTTATTATTGTTGGATTTATTTCTATGGGTGTTGCCGAAACGGGTTTCGGCGAAACTTACCAGATAATGTTTTCGGGCGTTTTCGGTAGACTTTTTGAAGGTAGAACCACAATGCTCTGGAAATATTTGCAAGAAATTGCCGTTTTGCTTTGTTTGGCATAGGCACTAACCCCTGCTTTTAAAATGAAATTTTGGAACTGCGGTGCCGAAGGACAGGCACTAATGGGCGGTTTGGCATCAATGATTTGTATGATTGAATTAGGTCCTAAACTTCCGTATCCGTTATTGATTGCGGTTATTGCAGTTTCAAGTATTTTGGCAGGTGCTATTTGGGGACTTATTCCCGCAATATTTAAAGCACTTTTTAATACCAATGAAACACTTTTCACCCTTATGATGAACTATATTGCAACCCAAATTATAGCATATTACGTTTATCTTAAAGGTAGCGGTTCAAACGTTATAAATCCTGTAGAATACGGTAATTTCGGCGTTGTGGGTGATAATGAATACTTTGTAAATATTATGATAGTAGCATTTGTAACCGTTGCAATGTATATTTATTTGAAATTCAGTAAACAGGGTTACGAAATATCGGTTGTGGGCGAAAGTCAAAATACCGCACGTTATATTGGTATTAATGTTAAAAAAGTAATTATCCGTACAATGCTTATATCGGGTGCCGTATGCGGTATTACAGGTATGATGTTGGTTTCGGGTAAAGACCACAGCATTAACGTAAACAGCGTTGGCGGTCAAGGTTTTACCGCAATACTTATGTCTTGGCTTGGACAGTTTAATCCATTGATTATGGTTGTGATGACCGCGATTGTTGTTTTCTTGAGAATAGGTGTTGCAAAGGTTGCCGATACTGCATTACTTAATTCATCTTTCTCTGAAATTATGGTAGGTCTTGTAGTATTAATGCTTGTTGGCTGTGAGTTCTTTATCAATTATTCAATCAAATTTAAAACTAATAAAAAGGAGGCACATGTATGATTATTATTCAGTTTATATGCCGTGCAATTTTACTTGGTGTGCCTCTGCTTTACGGTTCTACAGGTGAAATAATTACCGAAAAATCAGGTCATCTAAATCTTGGTATACCCGGTATTATGTATGTCGGTGCCATAAGTGGTGTTGTTGGTTCTTTTCTTTATGAAAATTCTTGCGGAAATGACATTGCTAATATGAATCCTGCTTTGGCAATTATTATACCGTTGTTATGCACTGTTTTAGGTGCTACACTTATGGGCTTAATTTACAGTTTCTTAACCGTTACTTTACACGCTAATCAAAACGTAACTGGTTTGGCTATTACCACTTTGGGTACAGGTCTTGGCAACTTTTTGGGTGCTTCGCTTATAAATATTACAAAAAGTGAAATGCCTTCAATTGCACTTACAAAAACAAGTTCATTCTTTTCGGCTAAATTGCCTTTTGCCGAAAAATTAGGTTGGTTTGGCGATTTGTTTTTATCGCACGACTTTTTAACTTACGCTGCAGTTATAATTGCAATTTTAACTTCGTTTGTGCTTAACCGCACACGTGTAGGTCTTAATTTGCGTTCGGTGGGTGAAAACCCCGCAACAGCCGATGCGGCTGGTATAAACGTAACTAAATACAGATACTTGGCTACCTGCATAGGCAGTGCGGTTGCAGGTCTTGGCGGTTTGCAGTACGTTATGTCATATGCCAGCGGTGTTTGGTCGAATAACGCTTTCGGTGACCGCGGTTGGATGGCTATCGCCCTTGTTATATTCGCACTCTGGAAACCGTCTATGGCAATAGTAGGTTCGTTTGTTTTCGGTGCTCTTTGCAATGCAAACAACTACATTCATGGTCTTGGTACAGAAACACAGGAACTCTTTAAAATGTTGCCTTACGTAGTAACAGTTATTGTTCTTATAATTACAAGTATGCGTAAAAAGAGGGAACATCAGCCTCCGCAAAGTTTAGGCGTTAACTACTTTAGAGAAGAACGTTAATTAAATATTTATTTAGGCAGTTATTTGTAAAGAATAACTGCCTTTTTCTATTTTTGGAGTTTTTTAGAAATTTATAATTTTAAACTCCATTTACCTATTGACAAAGTAGGTTTTATGTGATATACTTTTACCTACCAAATGAGTAGTATTTATTGGAAGGAGTTTTATTATGCATACAGTAATAACAACAACTGCAATGAACCTTATGTGCATGTTTATGTGTAAAATGTGCACTTGTTTTTGTGTTGTTTATAATAAAATCTCCTTTATAAGTTCTTGCATTGTCAAATGCGGGCAATATGTATTTTCTAATCGGGAGGTTTTATTAAAACCTTCCGATTTTATTTTTAAAATTTTGTTTTTAACAAACAGTTTTGAAAAACTTGTAAGAGCAAACTTTAGATTTGGACGAATGTGAAGGTTAAATACCGCAAATAAACCAATTATAAAATTATAAATCTTAGTTATTATTAGGGAGTTTTAAATTATGAAAAAATATATATCACTTATTCTTGTTGCGTTATTAACAGTTCTTTCAGCATTTTCGCTTACCGCTTGCGGTAGCAAAGGCGATATTACAATCGCTATTCCAAATGACACTACTAATGAAGCACGTGCATTACTTTTGCTTGAAAATTTAGGTTATATTAAATTAAAAGAGGGTGCAGGTATAACTGCTACACCGCTTGACATAGTAGAAAATCCGCACAATATTGAATTTAAAGAAATCGAGGCTGCACAGTTGCCCAACACACTTAAAGATGTTGATTACGCCGTTATAAATTCAAATTATGCTATTGATGCTGACTTAAATCCTGTAAAAGATGCACTTGCTATTGAAAATTCATCATCGGCTTACAGTAATATTCTTGCTGTAAAAAAGGGTAATGAAAACAGCGATATTATAAAGGCATTAAAAGCCGCACTTGAAAGCAAACAGGTTGCCGACTTTATTACAAATGAATACGACGGCGGTGTTGTGCCTGTAGTAGATAACCTTACAAACGGTTACGATGACTCGGTAGATTATGCCGCACTTACCGGTAAAACAGTTAAAGTTGCCGCATCTCCTACACCTCACGCTGAAATTCTTGAAGTTGCAAAGCAAATATTAGCCGAAAAAGATATTACACTTGATATTATTGAATTTACCGACTACGTACAACCTAACAATGTTGTTGAAAGTGGCGAATGTGATGCAAACTATTTCCAACAT
>CAZUYL010000003.1:0-32935 GCA_964624945.1 uncultured Ruminococcus sp.
ACCACAAAACGCAGAAAAAGCCCAGCTTAATCTGGACTTTTTCGACAGTCTGACAACCCCTCGAAAGAGGGGTTGTTTGTGTATGGGGATGAATATGGTGGGTTGCCTTTGACGGCAGTGCAGAAAACCGTCAAGGCTATTTAAAACCGCTCGGATACCAAGGGGACAAAGGTATCTTTTGCAGATTTTAACAAATTTTAAGTTGGCTGTACTGTTGCTCTTCGGGTTGGTTTTTAAAAATACGAACTTTAAATTCTATGTATTTTTCATTTTCATACCTTTTTGTATTTGCACGCAAGCCTGCATTTTGTATAGTTGAAATCAATTTTGAAAGACTGTTTGAAAAAATTTTAATATCACCTATAGCAGATTTACGGAACGGTTTTTCTGCCGCCGGTTCGTTACGAATTTCAACTTTTTTAGGGGTGATTAAGTCTTCGGCTAATTTTTCAGCCTGTAAAACATTAAGACTCTCGGCGATTATTTTGTTGAGAGCATCTTCACGTTGTTCGGGCGGTATTTTAAGCACAACCCTTGCGTAACGCTCATCTAAATTTGCCGATATTATTCGGCTTTTAATCTCGTTTGACAGTTTTAAAAATTTTAACTTGTTGCTCACTGCGGAATTTGACATACCAAGCCTTGCGGCAACCTCGGTTTGAGTAAGATTAAAATTTTTAATAAGGTTGTTTATGGCATCACATTCTTCAAAACAGTTAAAGCCTACGTGGTGCATATTGGTTGTAATGCCGTAAATTGCGGCGGTTAAATCGTCGGTGTGGTGCAACAAGCACGGAACTCTACGCAAACCTGCTGTTTTTGCGGCAAGTAGTCTTCGCTCACCTGAAATAAGCAGGTATTTTCCGTTACCGAATTTACGAACGGAAAGCGGTTCGCAAACGCCGTTTGCGGCAATAGAATTTGCAAGACTTTGCAATTCGTAATCGTCATAATTTTTAACAGGTCGGTTGCTTATTATGTCATTGGGTTTTAGCATAAGCAATTTTTTGTTTGCGAATGTATGCATATTGTTCTCACTCCTGACAAGTTTAATTATGCATAATATTTTTGATTTGTAAAGCAAAAGCGGTCGCCCTTTTTCGACACAAAAAAATAAAAAGTGCCTTTTTATAAGGCACTTTTTGAAATTTTACCGTTCATTCTGGGGTATTTTGACGGAGTTTGCGATACTTTTTTTGAAATTATAAAGGCACGTGCCTCATTTTCACGCAAAGTTTCGCATATAATATCGGGTTTTTGGCAACCTAACACTTTATATGCATTGGCGGCGGATTGCAGTTCATCTTGTGCGGAAGCACCTTTCATAGCAACAAACTGACCGCCCTGCTTTACAAAAGGTATGCAGTATTCACAAAGTACGGGCAAAGCGGCTACCGCTCTGGCACAGGCAATATCATATTTTTCACGGTATTTTGGATTTTTGCCGCCGTCTTCGGCACGCATATGCACCGTTTCGGCGGTGAGACCGATTTCATCAAGCACAGCGTTTAAAAAAGTAAGGCGTTTGTTTAGTCCGTCAAGCAATGTAAGTTGTATATCGGGGCGTGCAATTTTAAGCACTAATCCCGGAAATCCTGCACCTGTACCTACGTCAATAATTTTTGTGTTTTGCGGCACTTTAACATTTTTGAAAAACAAAAGGCAATCCAAAAAATGTTTGTAAAGCACCTCTTGCGGTTCGGTTATGGCGGTAAGGTTCATTTTTTGGTTCCATTCAAGTAATAAATTGCCGTATGCATTAAGGCGGTTTATTGCAGTTTCGTCAAGTTTTAAATCAAAACTTTCACAAATGGGAACAATTTTTTCAATATTAAAATCTGTCATAAAAACCTCGTTATTTTGAAAGATATATAAGCAGTACCGAAACATCGGCAGGGCTGACACCCGAAATGCGTGATGCCTGACCTATGTTTTCGGGCTTGATTTTATTAAGTTTTTCAACCGCTTCAAGACGCAAACCTTTTACCGATGAATAATCAAAATTTTGTGGTATGGGTTTATTTTCAAGGCGTAGCATTTCGTCAACCTGTGCTTTTTGACGGCTTATGTAACCGTCATATTTAATTTCAACCTCTACCTTTTCGCAAATATCGTCAGATAAATCGGGGCGGTCTTTGTCAAAGGGGGCTAAAGATTTGTAATCAAGTTGCGGTCTTTTTATAAGGTCAGAAACACGTGTGCCCGTAGTTATGGGGGCGGTGCCTTTTTCTTTCAGCAAATTGTTTAAATCGTCTTTCGGTGCTAAAAATGTGTGGCTTACACGCTCTATTTCTTGCTCTTTAAGGGTGCGGCGATTTAAAAATTCGTTGTATTCGCTATCACTTATAAGACCCAATTTATGACCTGTAGGCATTAGGCGTTCATCGGCGTTATCTTGCCTGAGCAGTAGTCGGTATTCGCTGCGTGAAGTCATCATACGGTACGGGTCGGAACAACCTTTTGTTACAAGGTCGTCAATAAGTGTGCCTATGTAAGATGATGAACGCGAAAGCACAAGCGGTTCAAGACCTTTTACCTTGTGTGCGGCATTAACGCCTGCAACAAAGCCCTGTGCGGCGGCTTCTTCATAACCCGAAGAACCGTTAAACTGACCTGCACCGAAAAGGCCTGACTGTTCTTTAATTTCAAGCGATGCATAAAGGGCAAGCGGATCAATGCAATCGTATTCTATAGCATAAGCCGTACGCATAACCTTTACGTTTTCAAGACCTTTTATTGTGCGGTAAAATTTAATTTGCACCTCTTCCGGCAAAGAAGATGACATACCCTGAAGGTACATTTCTTCGGTGTTTTCGCCGCACGGCTCAACAAACATTTGGTGACGCTGTTTGTCGGCAAAGCGAACTATTTTATCCTCAATGCTGGGGCAATAACGCGGACCTACGCCCTCAATATCTCCTGCATAAAGCGGTGAACGGTGCAAATTTTCAAGAATAATTTTTTTGGTTTCGTCATTGGTATATCCTATATGACAAACAACCTTATTTTCGGGTGCTTTTTTGGTTGAAAAACTAAATGGAACGGTTTCGTGGTCACCCTCTTGCACTTCAAGTGCCGAAAAATCAATACTTGCACGGTCTACACGGGCAGGAGTGCCTGTTTTAAAACGGCGAAGCGGTAAATTAAGTTTTTTAAGCGATTGTGAAAGTTCGGTAGCGGGGAAATTGCCGTCGGGACCGCTTTCATAATTGACCTCACCTATGTAAATTCTGCCACCTAAAAAAGTACCTGTTGCCAAAACAACGCATTTGCAGGGGTAATCGGCACCAAGGCGTGTTACACAATGCCAAAGACCATCATCACGTTTTTCTAAATTCACAATTTCGGCTTGTTTTACATCAAGATTTTGCTGCAATTCAACAGCGTGTTTCATATATCCGCTGTAAGCACGGCGGTCTATTTGTGCTCTCAACGAATAAACCGCAGGACCTTTTCCGCGGTTTAACATTCGGCTTTGAAGTGTGGTGGCATCTGCCGCTTTACCCATTTCACCGCCCAAAGCGTCAAGTTCACGCACCAAATGGCCTTTTGCAGTACCGCCTATAGATGGGTTGCAAGGCATATTACCTACCCAGTCAAGATTAATGGTAAACATTACCGTTTTTACACCCAATCTTGCCGAAGCCAAAGCCGCCTCTACGCCTGCGTGACCGCCACCGATTACGGCTACATCATAATTTTCTGCTGAATATTCTTTTATCATAAATAAAGCCTCTTATTTTCCGACACAAAATCTTTTAAATATTTCATCGCATACTTCGTTTGTAACGCGTTTGCCTGTGAGTTCTAAAAGTGCTGCTATGGCATCATCAACACAAACGCCCACGGCATCAAGCGTAATGCCCGAAAGCAGAGCGTTTTCAGCCGAAGTTATGCCGTCAAACGCACGGCGAACGCAATCGTATTGACGTTCGTTTATAAGCACGGCAGAATCGGGAGAAAGCATTTCAAGTTGGCACACTTTTGCAATTTTTTCACTTAATGTTTGAAGTCCCGTGCCGTTTTTTGCCGAAATTTCAACCGTTTCAAAGCCGTCAAAAACCGATGTATCTATACGCGGGCAAAGGTCGGTTTTGTTAAGCACTATAATGCTTTTTTTATCACGTATGCTGTCGATAAGTGATAAATCATCGGCATCTAAAACCGCCGAACAGTCAAACACCGCAAGCAGCAGTTCAGCATTGTCAACGTGTTCGAGTGCTTTTGTTACACCGAATTGCTCAACAATGTCATCGGTTGAGTGAATACCTGCCGTATCAGCAAGATTTAGAGTTATATCACCTAAATTTATAGTGTTTTCAACAACGTCACGTGTAGTGCCTGCAATATCGGTTACTATTGAACGTTCATAACCGCAAAGCATATTCATAAGGGTAGATTTGCCAACGTTTGGCTTGCCTATAATAGAACAGTTTATACCCTCGCGTATGATTTTGCCTGTGTCATAACTTGAAAGTAATTTTTCACAACTTTGACGGCAAGAGTCAAGCAAAGCCGAAAAGTTTTCAAAATTAAGGTTTGGTATATCTTCATCGGGGTAATCGGCATAAGCCGCAAGCGAAGCCGCCGTTTCAAGCAATTTGTCAAGTATAGACTGCGTTTCACGACTTATTCTGCCGTCACGTGCCATTCGTGAAATTTTAAGTGCCGAATCATTGCCTGCACTTATAAGCCCCATAACGCTTTCGGCTTTTGTAAGGTCTAACTTGCCGTTTAAAAAGGCACGTTTGGTAAATTCACCACCGACTGCCAAAACAGCACCGCACTCTAAAATGCGGCGTAAAACCTGTTTTGTTATAAGCCTACCGCCGTGAACCGAAATTTCAACAACATTTTCACCCGTGTAACTTTTAGGTGCTAAAAAAACAAGGGCAACTGCATCGTCTAAAACGCTGCCGTCAGCATTGGTAACCTTGCCGTAAGCGGCAGAATAGCCGTCAAGTTCGCAAAGTTTTTTACCCGAATAAGCCGTAAAGCATTTGTCGGCAACCGATATAGCATCGTCACCCGAAATTCTTATCACACTTATTCCGCCTTCACCTATCGGCGTAGCAATAGCCGCTATTGTACGTTCGGACACATATCCACCCTCTTTAATAATTATCTAAGGTATTTTAACACAAAATACATCTGTTTTCAACAGTTTTGAACGCTGTATTTAACCTGTGCACTGTATTTTTGTTTCATTTTTGATAATTTTAAAATTAAATGCAAACAAAAAATAAGGGCGATAATATTTATATAAAATAAAAATGTGATGAAATATCAAACCTATTACATCTAACTCCCCTTGTTCTTTGGAGCGAGGGGGTTGGTTTATCGGTGGGTTCAGCGGTGGGTTCAACGGCGGTATTTTAGGTGCATAATATTGCATTTATTGTCTAAAAAACTTGATTTTTTACGGTATAGCGTATATAATGTAAAATATTGTTAAAATAGTGATTTTTGTTTTTGTAAGGTGTTAAACAGTGACAGAATTTTTGTTGTATTTTGAAGTGAATATAATATGTATTCTTGTGTTGGCTATTATTTGGTTTAACATCAAGCGTTCGGAATACAGTCCCGGCAGAAGACCGAGAGTGATGACTAAACTTATCACCTTTACCATAGGTTTTTACGCCCTTGATATACTCGGCGGTTATAATCGAATATATAAGTTGGCAACACTACCGACGTTGGTGTATATTATTACGGCGGCATATTTTCTGTTTTTTGTTATTTCTGCGTATATATGGTTTTTCTATTCCGAAATTTTGCATAACAAAGATTTTTTCGATAAAAAGCGTAAACATCTTTTATTAGCCGCACCGATAATTATACTTTTTATTCTTCTTGTAGTTTCTTATTTTAACGGTTGCTTATTTAGTGTGACGGCTGAAAAAGGTTATGTTCGCGGCCCGATTTTTGCCTTACAAGCGGCAGTTTCTTTTACTTATATTTTTATTGCAGGTGCAAGATGTTTGTATTTTGCAAGCAAAAACAAAAGGGCTTCAAACTACCGCGATTTAGTTACATTTGCAACCTATTCTTTTATTACCGTTGTTTGCGGCGTTTTGCAGTTTGAAATCGGCGAATTTCCAATTTTGATGATAGGCAATACTATTTCAATTTTTCTGCTCTATCTTCACTATTTGAGAAATATGATTTCGCTTGATCCGTTAACGCAAATACCCAACAGACGAAAATTTTTATATCAAACAAGTGAAACCGAAAAAGCCTTACACTACAACGAAGACCTATATTTTATGTTTGTTGATGTTGACTCTTTTAAAAACATTAACGATAAATACGGGCATATTGAGGGTGACCGTATTTTAGAAGAAATATCAAGTGTTATCCGAAAATTCTGTAAAAAGCACGATTGTTATTGCGGTCGTTTCGGCGGTGACGAATTTGCAATTGTGCAAAAAGTAAGTCGCCACAAAGAATTTAATTCTCACGAAGAAATTTATGATATGCTAAAAGCAAAAAACATCACCACAAAAGACCTTGTGCCTATTACCGTAAGTATAGGTTACGCCAAATTTGCTCATGGCGATTCTATTAACGATTTGGTGTCACGTGCAGATAAAAATATGTATGACATTAAACGCTCAAAGAAAGGTGCCAAGTCTAACTACCCAGAAAAACGGGATTGATAAATTAAATATTTTTGGCAAACCATTTGAAAAAATGGGACGCAAAGTTAAGTATCTAACCGGATTTTCCGCATGACCGACTGACCGCACATTTCTATGTAAAAGTGCGGTCGGTTTTATTTTTATAGGAGGATTTTGTGAATAAGGTTTTAAGAGAAGAGAAAAAGTTTTTGCTCAGCGTTGACGAGTTTATTGCACTCTCGCACAGGGTAGGTCAAGTAATGCTCAGTGACCCGCACAATGGCACTCACGGGTATATTATTCGATCACTCTATTTCGACACCGCTTATGACGGCGATTATTTTGAAAAACTTGACGGCGTTGAACTGCGGCGTAAAATCAGGCTTAGGGTGTATGACCCAAACGCCGATTTCGCAATGCTTGAAATGAAACAAAAGCAGGGGCCCAATCAAATGAAAAGGTCGTTGCGTGTCAGCCGTGCCGATGCTATTGAACTGACAAAAGGCAATTATTTACCGTTGCTAAAATACGACGAGCCGTTTGCCGCCGAATGTTACGGGCTTATGAACTGCCGTTGCTACCGCCCAAAAACCATTGTTGAATACAACCGAAAGGCGTTTATTGCAAAAGAAAACAAAATACGCATTACCTTTGACAATAACATTGTATCAACCGAAAGCAGTTTTGATTTATTTAATCCGAAACTTAATATGAATCCCGTTCTTGATAAATATGATGTTGTTTTAGAGGTTAAATATAACGGCTTTTTATTAGGATACATAAGGGAAATGATAAATCCCGCTAACCGAAGTGAACTGTCGGTCAGCAAATATGTTTTGGCAAGACAAAACGGTTATCAAACAAGATTATAAGGAGAGAAAACAAAATGAAAGAACAAATTTACAAATTATTTTCCGATTCGGGCGATATGACATGGCAAACAATTTTAATGAATATTGGTGCATCGGCCGTTCTTGGATTTTTTATTTTTGTATCATATTTAATTTCACACAAAGGCACCATATATAGCAAAAAATTCAACGCTACACTTGTAATATTAACCGTTCTTACAGGAACCGTTATGACCGTTATCGGTAACAATATTGCATTGTCGCTCGGTATGGTGGGTGCACTTTCTATTGTGCGTTTTCGTACCGCAGTTAAAGATTCAAGAGATACCGTATATATCTTTTGGGCAATAATTGTAGGTATATGTTGCGGTGTAGGTGACTTTTTGGTTGCTTCAATAGGCAGTGCGGTTGTTTTTGCCGTTATACTTATACTCGGCTGTATTAAAAACGATAACCGTATGCTGCTTATAATACGTGCATCACGCAACTCACAACCTATGATTAAATCGCTTGTTTATACTCTTTTTGACTCCAAAGCAATTTTAAGGGTAGAAAACACTACCGAAAACACAGTTGAATTAATCTACGAACTCACTCAAAAAATGGTTAAAAAAGCCGAAAAGAAAGAAACCAATATTCCCGACAGTATTTATAAAATCGGTAATATAGAGTATGTAAATATTGTTATGCAAAATGATGAAATATCAAACTGAGGAGTTCCGTTTTGAAACATAAAATCATTGGTGTTACAGCTCTTGTGTTGTCGGTATCTATTGTTTTGGGTGTCGGTAACATTCTTTTAAAAAAAGACAGCAAACGATACATACAACATTTAGAAGATAACGGCTATGTTGAGTGTGAAAACTGCCCCGACAGTCAACTTTGCACCCATTTGCCGATTATAAAAATTGATACTTTCGGTGTAGAAATTCCCGGAAAATCGTACCACAACAGCGAAACAGGTCTTACAGAGCATACGTTGGCGGCAGACGGCAGCGACACAATAGCCGCTACCGCCGATATAATTGACGGTGAAGGCAATAATCATCTGTCTGACGCGGCTACACTCAGCAGTAACATTAGAATACGCATAAGGGGAAATTCATCACGCCATTTTGACAAAAAGCCGTATCTTTTGGAATTTATAAATCCCGACGGCACAAACAACGATTGCGAAGTTATGGGAATGGCGGCTCATCACGAATGGGCATTGCACGGTCCTTATCTTGACAAAACGCTAATCCGCAATTATATGTGGTACAACATTTCGGGGCAGATTATGGATTACGCTCCCAACGTTCGCTTTTGCGAAGTTATACTCAACGGTGAGTATCAGGGTTTGTACCTTATGACCGAAACAATAACCGCAGGCGATGACGGTGCAAGGCTTACACTTTCAACAACCGAAAAACGCAGCACGTTTTCGGGGTATATTTTGCGTCACGACCGTGGCAGCGAAAGTGATATTAAAAATATTAATCCGCTAAGCATTTACACCCGTAGAACCGAAAAGAAAATCAACATTGTCTACCCCGGACTTTCAAATTTAAACGAAGAACTCGCCCGTGATATAGAACTTGAGTTTTCCGCTTTTGAAAAGGCAATACATTCATACGATTTTGACGATAAAGAGGGTTATAAAGGCAATATTGATGTTGAGTCTTTTGTTGATTATTTTATTATAAACGAAGTTTCACTCAACCGCGATGCAGGGCTTTTTTCAACCTATATCTACAAAGATATAAGTCGTAAATATAAAATGTGCGTTTGGGATTTTAACAACTCGCTCGATAATTACGAAGAGGTTAAAAACAACCCCAACGACGGTTTTGCCATGTTCGGAACACTTTGGTTTAATCGCTTTGTGCAAGACGAAGATTTTACCGATGCAATTATAAAACGCTATCGCGAACTTAGAAAAGGTGTTTTATCGACTGAATACTTAAATCAATTTGTTGTTGACACTATAGAATGGTTAGGCCCTGCCGTTGACCGAAATTTTGAAAAGTGGGGATATTCTTTTGAAGAAAGCAGCGACAGGCTCACCCCACACGAACGCAATCCCAGAAGTTACGCCGAAGCGGTAACGCAGATGACCGACTGTTTAAACGAACGCCTTGTTTGGATGGACGCAAACATTGAAAGTTTACGTCAGTATTCAGCCGCATCAAAAACTCACGAATCGCACGAGGCACACGAACAGTAAAAGGAGGTTTTGAAAAAATGAAAAAATTTATAATAACCGTTATTTCAGTGGTATTGGTGGTTTTAACGGTTAACTATACCTATTTTCATCTTGGAATATATATTCCGTTTCTTCAAAACTCCGATATATCGGTTAATGTCAAAACCGAAGGCAAAACAATACTTTTAAAACAAAACGGTAAGTTTGAAAATTTTGAAATTAAAGGTGTGGATTTAGGTTCGGGTTATCCGGGCGAATGGTCTACCGATTTTAATATTGATAAAGAAACATATATGCGTTGGTTCAAACTAATGCAAGAAATGGGCGTTAATACCGTAAGAATTTACACCATACAGTCACAGCCTTTTTACGAAGCATTTTATGAATATAACAAAGATAACGATAACCCACTCTACTTATTGCACGGTGTTTGGGTAAATGACCACGTTATGAATTCATACAAAGACGCTTATCACAAAGATTTTTACGATACGTTTTTAAAAGACTGCAAAACTATGGTTGACATTATACACGGTAAGCGTAAACTGAATTTGGGTAAAGTAGCAAGTGCAGGTCACGGCAGTTACCTAAAAGATATTTCACCGTGGGTTATCGGGTATATTTTGGGTGTAGAATGGGAAGATTTGGTTGTTGCCTATACCGATGATAAGTACAAAGACGATGAAGAAATTTTAAATTACAGCGGAAAATATTTTTACACCTCTGACTCGGCTTCGGCGTTTGAAGCAATGTTGACACGCGTTGCCGATAAGGTAACCGAATACGAAACTCAGCGTTACAGCGAACAACGCCTTATCGCTTTTGCAAATTGGCCCACTACCGATCCGTTTGACTACCCCACAATAGACACGGCGGTTGTAAAAAAATGTGCGGCGGTTAACGTTGAAAATATATTGCCCACCAAAAAATTTTTATCGGGGCATTTTGCCTCGTACCACGTTTACCCCTACTTCCCCGATTATTTAACATATATTTCGGATTGGTCGGTTTACGGCGTAAACGAGGGCGACTTCACCGATGAAAACGGCACACTCAATACATATTCGGCATATCTTTCTATGCTTGTAAATCATCACAGTATTCCCGTTGTAATATCCGAATTCGGCATACCCACTTCACGTGCTATGGCACATATTGATGTAAACACAGGTCGCAATCAAGGTGCTATGAGCGAAAGTGAACAGGGGCAGGCTTTAGTAGATTGTTATAACGATATTAAATCGGCAGGGTGTGCAGGCTCTTGCATATTTTCTTGGCAAGATGAATGGTTTAAACGCACTTGGAACACGCTACACTCGGTTGACCTTAAACGCAACCCCTATTGGTCGGATTATCAAACCAACGAGCAATTTTTCGGAATAATGACCTTTGATCCGGGTGAAGAAGAATCGGTCTGCTATGTTGACGGCGATGTTTTGGAATGGTCAAGCGGCGATATAGTGTCGCAAAACGGCAATATGACTCTATCGGTAAAATATGACGAAAAGTTTATATATTTTCTTGTTCACAAAAAAGGTCTCGATTTTGAAAACGATACTATTTTTCTACCGATTGACACAACCCAAAAATCAGGCAGTAATTATTGCGAAAATTATGCACTTAAATTTGACCGAGGTGCCGATTTTATTGTTGCTTTAAATGGAGCAAATAACAGTAGAGTTTTGGTTCAAGAACGCTATGAGGCACTACGTTCTACATATTCTTTTGAAGTCTATAAATACAACACTTATGAAACAGGCAACATACCGCAAAAAAATTCTTCGCTTTTTAAAAACATAGATTTAATTTTACATAAAAAAGAAATCACAACCGCACGCAGCGATGAAAATTTAGCACTCACTTTTGAAACGGGAAAACTGAAATACGGCAACGCAAACCCCGATTGCGAGGATTATAATTCATTATCCGATTTTTGCACAAAGGGTGATTACATTGAAATTCGTCTGCCGTGGCAAATGCTCAATTTCGGTGACCCTTCCAAAATGATGATACACGATGATTACTACGAAAATTACGGTGTTGAATTTATAAAAATTGATGAAATGTTTGTCGGTATTACCCAAGGCGGTAATGTTCGCACAAGTCTTGATTCGGTTGTCCTTAAAGAATGGGGAAACAGCGTTACATTCCACGAAAGGCTTAAAAATTCATATTACATTATGCAAGAGTTATGGGGTGACAAATCACAATGAGCGTTGAGGTAATGATATATGCTTATCTTTTTGTGTGCCTTGCTATGATAATTTTTAATATTGTAACGGCAATCATATTAAAACAAAAAGATAAAAAAACCGTTAAAATCAGCGAAAATTTTTCAAACCGTGTAAAATTGCAACTCGAACGTGTAAAAGTTGGCGAGCCTTGTGACGAAAACCACAAACAGTATATGCAAAAAAGGTTGAAAAAGGTCGGTAATATGGTGGCTTTTGACAAAATGCTTGAGGCGGCTTATTTAGATGACCCCGAAACAGTAAAAAAATATCTTTACGAACTCGACAGCGTGTTTATATTCCTTTGCGGTGTTTACAACGGCAAAGACCGAATAGAAGCGGCATATTTTCCTTATATTGTTAAAAAATACCGCCTTATTGCTTTTAGAAAATTGCCCACCGTAACCGAAACTATGCTATCGTTACTTGACGAACCGAGTATATACTGCCGTGAAAATGCTATGCAGGCACTTTACACCTGCGGTGACAGTGACTGCATAATAAAAGCACTTAAAAAAATAGACAAAAGCAACTTATATTATAACGGCAAACTTATCACCGACGGAATGTTGAATTTTGCCGGCAGTACCGAAGAATTAATCAACAAAATAATTGCTCGGTTTAATACTTTTTCAATAGATATGAAGATTGCATTGTTAAACTACATACGTTTTTCATCGCCTAAACATTGCGAATTTGCATACTCACTCTTGTGTGATGAAAATCAAAAAGAAAGCATAATTTCCGCTTTATCCGATATTTCTCAAAGCAAAAAATCGGGTTGGCTTATTAACAGTGCAAAAAACGATTTTTTTGTTAAAAAAAGAAATTTTTATGCAATTGTTTCGGCGGCGATATTACTTTTTGCCGCAATAATTATTTCGGTAATTGTAATTTTAGCGAAAAAAAGAAGGCAAAAATCTAAAATAAACAAAATGATTGACCAAAACACAGGCGTCGGAAATGCTGAATATTATATTTACGCCTTTGAAAATCTTATAAGCGAACAGGCTAAAAATTTATATAATTTAGCATATATTTCTTTTGACATTGACCGTTATAACAACGGCTCGGTTTCCGCACCCGATATTGAAAAATATGCCGCTGTTAAACTGTCTCAACTTGTAAATTCGTGCGAATATCTTTCACGCATAAGTGACGGTGTTTTTATAATGATGTTTCAAGCAGAAAACAGCAATATAGCCGATAAAAGAGTTGCGGATTTAGTATTTTCGGTTAATAAATATGTTGCGGATTTTACAAACGAAAGCGATATTTTTAAAGCGGGTTACTGTGCTTTTTGCGAAAACATCGGCATAGATGCCGAAACGGCTGTGTATAACGCCAAACAAGGTTATTTATATGCTGTATCAAACGCTCTGCCTTACTATATGGGTACAAAAAGTCAAATAGAAAAAAATAAAAAAGCCAAAATTTTGGCTTCTCAAATTGATAATGCTTTAAAAAACGGCGAGTTTAAAGCACATATTCAGTTTTTTACCGAAAGCAAAACATCAAACTTTTGCGGCGGTGAAATACTATCACGTTGGCAGAACAGCACGTACGGTCTTTTGCGACCTAATGAATATATCGACATTCTTAACAAAACCGGCAAAATAGTTGAACACGATTATAAAATTTTTGAAGAGGTATGTGCCATACTTGAAAAGTGGAACACTCCCCCGTTTGATAAAATGTTTTTATCGTGCAATTTTACAAGAAATTCTGTCTCTGACCCTGAATTTGTAAACAAACTTATATCAATTTCAGAAAAATATAATTTTGCAAAAAACCGACTTGCCGTTGAAATTACCGAAAACACGTTGAGCATTAATTCAACAACCGTTTCCGAAAATATTAAGCGTTTGCGTAAATACGGATTTTTGGTTGCCATTGATGATATGGGTGCGGGATTTTCGTCACTTGCCGATATTTACGACAACGAGGTTGACATAGTAAAAATAGAGTGTAGTTTTGTATCATCCTGCATTACCGACCGCCGCCGCGAAATGTTAAGCAATATAATATCGCTTATTCATAACGCCGGTGCAAAGGTTGTATGCGAAGGTGCCGAAACACAGCAACAGGTCGATATGCTTAAAAGTATTGATTGCGATATAATACAAGGCTTTTACTATTCACGCGTTTTACCCTTAACCGAAGGCGAAAAATTTATTTTAACAAAATAAAACCGGCATTTATTACATTGTTGAAATCGGATAAATGATAATTTTAATTGCAGAAAAAATATTGCTTAAATTATAGAACACAATTTTTTAAAAAGTCAGCCTTAAGGGTTTATCTTAAGACTGACTTTTTTATAATATTTTATTTATGTGGATTAAAAAGAACTTAAATGCTGTAACAATACTGTGCAAAACTTTTTGTTAAAGTTTATACAGTTTTAAAACGTTTTTGCTTAAAATCATTTTTCTTTCTGCGTCGGTGAGGGGCAGAGCCATAAAACGTTTGAGTTCTATATCGGGTGAAAACACAGGGAAATCAGAGCCGAAAAGCACACGGTCGCAACCGTATTTACGTATAATTTCGGTTGCCTTTTCAATGGGTAATTCGTAAAGGCTTGAAGATGAGTCAACGTAAAAATTAGGTCTGCCTGCAAGATTTTCACAAGCCTGTTCCCAAATAGACCAACCGCCTAAATGTGCACCTATTACGGTAAGATTTTTGTAAATATCCAAAATGGGCATAAGACGGTTTGGGTTTGAAAAATCGTACCTGTAATCGCCTGTATGCATTAAAATGGGCATACCGTTTTGTTCGCAAAGTTCGTAAATTTTAAGGCATCGGTAATCGTCGATTTTAAACCGTTGTATGTCGGGGTGCAATTTTACACCGTGCAAACCGAGTTCTCTAATGTGTTCAAAATCGCCCTTTAAATCGGTGCTGTCGGGGTGCAGGGTGCCAAGACCTATCAATTTATCGGGGTGGGCGGCAACTTCTTGAGCGATAAAGTTATTTATGCTTTTTACCTGATGCGGTGTAGTTGCTACCGATTGCACAACAAAGCGGTCAATACCCGCGGTTTGACTCATTTTAAGCAACGAATTTACCGTACCGTCACCGAGCGGTGTCATATTGTAAAAATTGCCTGTGCTTTTAACCGCCGGTTCCGATATTTTTTCGGGATAAATGTGGCAATGCGAATCTATTACCGTGAATTTGTTGTCTATCATACCTGAATTACACCTCAAGACCTAAACGTTTTGCGGCGTCTTCACGCATTTTGTATTTAAGAATTTTGCCTGCGGCATTCATCGGGAAAGAATCTACAAATTCAACATAACGCGGAACTTTGTGACGTGCCATATGGTCGGCAATGTACTGTTTCATTTCGTCTTCGGTCATAGTTTCGCCCTCTTTGAGTATAACGCACGCCATAATTTCTTCGCCGTAGCGTTTGTCGGGTACACCTATAACCTGCACGTCTTTTACCTTGTCGCAGGTGTAAATAAATTCTTCAATTTCTTTAGGATAAATATTTTCACCGCCGCGGATAATCATATCTTTAAGACGGCCTGTAATATTGTAATTGCCTTCGGGGGTGCGGCACGCAAGGTCACCTGTGTGCAACCAACCCTCGCTGTCTATAGCGGCGGCGGTTGCGGCAGGCATTTTGTAATATCCTTTCATAATGTTGTAGCCGCGTGCTACAAATTCGCCGTTGACACCGTCGGGGCAATCCTCACCAGTTTCGGGGTCGATTATTTTACACTCGACGTTGGCAAATGCACTGCCTACAGTTTCGGTACGAACGGTTAAATCGTCATAATAACTGCTCATGGTACAACCTGGGCTTGCTTCGGTTTGACCGTAAACCGAAATAATTTCACGCATATTCATATTGTCGGGTTCGGCAGCCTTTTTCATAAGGTCGGCAGGGCAGTTTGCACCAGCCATAATACCCGTACGCATATACGAAAAATCGGTTTTTTCAAAATCGGGGTGTTGCATCATTGCAATAAACATTGTAGGCACGCCGTTAAATGCGGTAATGTGTTCGTTATGCACGCACGAAAGTGCGGGTTTTGGTGAAAAATACGGAATGGGATACATTGTGGCACCGTGAGTCATAGAAGATGTCATTGAAAGTACCATACCAAAGCAATGGAACATAGGCACTTGAATCATCATACGGTCGGCGGTGGATAAATCCATATGGTCGCCTATGTATTTACCGTTATTTACAACGTTGTAATGTGTAAGCATTACGCCTTTCGGAAAACCTGTTGTGCCTGATGTATACTGCATATTGCAAACGTCGTCTTTATCAACGGCGGCAGCCATACGGTAAACTTCTTGAACTGAAACCTGTGCCGCACGTTCAACTGCCTCGTTCCAAGTCATACAGCCTTTTTGCGAGTAACCCACCGTTATTACATTGCGTAAAAACGGCAAACGTTTACTGTGCAACGGCGAACCCGATTTTGTGTTTTCAAGTTCGGGGCAAAGTTCGGCAATAATTTTACCGTAATGGGTGTCTTTTGAACCCTCGGTCATAATAAGGGTGTGTGTATCGGACTGTTTGAGCAAATACTCTATTTCGTGAATTTTGTATGCGGTGTTTACCGTAACCAAAACGGCACCGATTTTAACGGTAGCCCAAAAAGCGATATACCATTGCGGAACGTTTGATGCCCAAACCGCAACGTGACTGCCTGCCTTTACGCCCATAGATATAAGCGAACGTGCAAAGGTGTCAACATCGTCACGAAATTCCGAATAGGTACGTGTGTAATCAAGCGTTGTGTATTTAAAGGCGTATTGGTCGGGAAAACATTCAACCATAGTATCAAGAACCTGTGAAAAAGTAAGGTCGATAAGTAAATCTTTTTTCCAAACAAATTTGCCCGTATGGGTTTTGTTGTAATAAAAAGTGCGTTCGTTACGTGATGTATCGCCGTACTGTTTCATATAGTTGACGTACTGTGCAAATACAATTTCCATATCGTCAATTTCGCTGCACCAAGAAGGATCCCACACAAGCGAAATAAAGCCGTCGTAATTAACCGAACGTAAAGCAAGCATCATATCGCCTATGGGCAGTTCGCCTTCACCAATAAGACAGGGCGTTACAGTGCCGTCGGTTTTTTCGCCGTCGTTAATATGTACGTGCTTAATGTACGCACCAAGATTTTTTATAATGGTTTCAGATGATTCTCCACCTTCAAAATAAGCGGCAGACATATTCCAAAGTGCCGCTAAATTATCGCAGGCAAAATAATCCAAAATTTCGCAAAGGTTACTTGTTTTGCTGAAAAGTCCCGACGTTTCAATAAGAACGGTTATGTTTTTTTGAGTTGCGGCAGGTAAAACTTTTTCAACAAATTTTAAGCAATTATTATAAGCAGTTTCAAAGTCGGAACTGTTTTCGGCTTTTACTCTAATGTAAGAAATTTTAAGGTTTGATGCAATGTTTAAGCATTTTGCGAATTCACATTCTGCTTCGTCAACTTTTTGAGTATCGGCAATATCGGTAAGTACGTCAATGCAGGGAATTTGCAGATTTTTTTCATAAAGGCGGCGTACCGTTGCCGCCGATGTGTAATCGTGAAAAGCACCGTTGCTGTCGGTGAAAAGCGGATTGTTAACGTTATGTAATTCAATACCGCCGAATCCTAAATCTTTTGCGGTGTCACAAAAACTGTCAAAAGAATAATTATGCCAACCTTTTGTGGAAAATGATAATTTCATTTTTTATGCCTCCTCGTAAACTATTTTGTTTACGGCATTAATGTATGCACGTATACTTGCACTTATAATGTCGGTAGAAATACCGTTACCCGAATAAAGTTTACCGCCTGCACGCAGTTTAACAACGGCAGAACCTACAGCCTCTTTACCCTCGGTAACCGAATGAATTTGAAAATCGTCAAGTTCGTAATGTTTGCCTATTGTTTGGTCAACCGCCAAAAATGCGGCATCTATAGGACCGTCACCAATGCAAATGCCCTGAAGTTGCTGATCGTCTTTTTGAATTGTAACCTGAGCACTTGCGGCAATAATATTACCCGAATTTATTACGTAATTAACAAGGGTGTAAGTTGCGGGAACCTGTAAAGCAACGCTTGCTATAATGGCATCGAGTTCTTTGTAACCTACATTCTTTTTATCGGCAACACGTTTAAATTCTTCAAAAACTTTGATTTTATCCTCTTCGGAAAGGTCGTAACCCAAATTTTTTGCAGCCGAATTAACTGCATTGATATCATCGTTTTTGTCAAGATGAATTGTTGATTCGCCCGAAGAAAATGTGTTTGCGGCATTGCTTTGTGAATTACCTGCAATCCAACGAATTTGTTTAACCGTTCGGTGAAGTTCGGTTGTTTTAATATCGGAACAAAAGCCGTAGTCATTGCCGCAGTTTTTAATCATATCGGCAAAAACATCAAGCGGAACGGTTGCACCGTCAACGGCGGTTTTTACAAAATCAATACCCTTTTGAACGGCAAGTATTGCCTGTGCCGTTGCAAAACCGTTTTTATTGTCGCACTTAACACCTATCGGCACATTGCAGTAATTTGCTGTTTCTGCTGCAAAATCGGCGAATTTATCCGGCAACATATTTGCGGCACTGTCGCAAATTGAAATTGAAGTTGCACCGGCATTAATTGCGGTTTCAATAACGGTTTTTAAAAAGTCGGCGTCGGCTCTGGTGGCATCAACGGCACAAAATTCTACGTTTGAAACGGCTGATTTTGCCTCTTTAATGCAGGCTTCTACATACGCTAAAATTTTATCTGGTTTTTTGTGGCAGGTGTATTCCATACCTACTGCCGAAACGGGAAGTTCTATTCTTATTTGCGGTTTTTTTGCACTTTTAAGCGATAAAATTGCGTTTTGAACGCTATCGTTACCAATGCCCGCCGCAACCGAAATTGTACTGTTTTTTACAAATGATGATACTGTTTTAATAAGCAGTATATCGGTTTTGGCATTACTGATTTCGGGGAATTCAATAATATCAACACATAATTTTTCAAGTTGTCTTGCGATTTCAATTTTTTCTTTAAAACTGAAATGACTGTTTTCGCGACAAAGTGTGCCGTCTGCAATTGTGATTTTTTTCATTGTTAAACTCCTTTTGTTCGCTGTGTTGGTCAGCGTGTGTTGTGTTTAGGGCAAATAAAAACCCTGAAGTAAGTTTTAAAAAACTTACTTCAGGGACGAAAATACAAAAAAATTCGCGGTACCACCCTGTTTGTTGCAAAAAAGCAACCAACTCATTCAAGACTCCAACAAGCCTGTGTTTTTTAACGGGACAAACCGTAGCAACTTACTGTAAGTTCAGTCGCTCTGCTCAGGAATGAGGCTTTCTTTAAAATTTCATATTGCCTTGCACCAAACGGCAACTCTCTGTGATGAAGTGTGATAAAGAAATAATTCCATCAAAGCATTTAAAAAATATTTGTTGAGATTATAACACACATAAAAACCGTTGTCAAGAAAAAATTATATGTTTTTTGTGTGATTTTTGCGTAAATTTCAAGAATTATTAAAATGTGTAATTAATTTATTTTTTTGAGTTTTTTAAGCGGCTGGCGTAAAACTGACATAGCGATTACTGCGATTACGGTATTGGGCAACATATAAAGCGAGTTATAAACTATTGAGTACCAAACGGGATTGCCGATAATTATTCCCGTGCCGAAAACTTCGGTCGGTAAGGCAATCATATAAATTGTAACACCGCTTATAAAGTGTATTGTAAATCTTGCAAAACAGCCTATAAAGGTTGAAAGTTCCAACGCCCACGATTTTTCACGGAACAAACCTGCAACACCTACGGCACCGTATGCCAAAACGTAATCGAGCAAAACAGAGGGTAATCCCCAACCTATTCCGCCACCGATAAGGCATTTTATAAAACCGAAAACAAGTCCGCTTGCCACACCGTATAACGCACCGTGACGGTATGCGATTATAAATAGCGGTATCATAACAAAGTCAATAGAGCCTCCGAAATTTCCTGTTCCGATTTTAATCCAACTGAGTGCCGTTGCAAGTGCCACAAAAACAGCACATTCACAAATTGTGTAAAGATGTTTTTTACTTTTGCTTTTCATAATTTTATTTTTTCCTTTCTGTTTCTGACGAAAACAAAAAAGCAAGCCGCATCACCTTTAGGCAATGCGGCATAGGTTTTTTATTCTCCTACGGCGGCATTATCCGCATCAGGTTATAGGTCAAAACCATAGCAGTAAAAACTGCGGGTTTACTCTCAGCCGAAGTTTCATTCAGCCCCCTGTTTATATTGTGTTGTAACGTTACAAGTGAAATTGTAACACATTTTTACAATTTGTCAATGATTTTTTAAAAAAATCAGATTACTCTGCCCTTTTCACCGAGGTATTGATTAAATTCAAAATCGGTGTCACGGTACCAATATCTTCTAAAGCCTTCTTCTTTTCTGTCAAAGAAAATTAAGTCTTCGGCACCGTTAAAGGTAAGACCTTCGTAAATGCGTTTTGACGGAATTGCAACGCCTAAATCTTCAAAGAATTTACGGTGTTGCTGTAAGCGAAGTTCGAAGTCTTCAAAATTGCGTTTTGCGGGTTCGGTCCAAGCCTTTTCGGCAACAGCCATCATACGTGTGTGAATTTGGAAATCGAATTTATCTTCGGTTTTTATATATTCGCACCAAAGCGGTACTTCGTAACCTAAAATTGAGTCGGCGGATTCAATATTCATAGTTTCACCGTTGAAGTTGTATGTAGCCGAAAGCGGTAAACGTGCATACGGGTAGTCGCCGTACATATAAATGCCCGATGTAATAATCGCTTTACCTCCGCGAGAAATCCATTCAAATACATTGTCGGGAATTTCAAACGTCCAAAGTTGGCTTACAAGGTCGGTATCAAGGTTGGGGGTTAACATATCGTTCCAACCGATAGGACATTTACCGCGTGAGCGAATGTGCTCAATTATAATGGCGTTGAAATATCCGTGAAGTTCAACAGGTGTTTTAAGACCGTTTTCTTTCATAAGTTTTTGACAGTCGGGGCAGTTGTTCCAAGCGTCAGGCACAACCTCGTCGCCGCCTAAGTGGAAATACGGTGCAGGGAAAAGTTCGCAAAGTTCGTCGATAATGTCTTTAAGAACATCGTAAACTTTTGATTTTGCACAGCAAAGAACGTTGTCAAGTATGCCAAAAGTTGGGGCAACGTCACGCGGTTCACCTGTGCAAGAAAGTTCAGGCATACATGAAATTATTGCACTTGCGTGGCCGGGAACGTCAATTTCGGGTATAACGGTAATGTTGCGTTCTGCGGCATATTTTATAATTTCACGTGCATCGTCTTGAGTGTAAAACAAACCTTTGCCGTATTCAAGCGGTTCGTAATGTTCGGGGTCGCCGTAGTATGCTTGATAAGGCGATTTTGAGGTGCCAGGTCTTACAGAACCTTTTTCGGTGAGAACGGGGTATTTTTTGATTTCAATTCTCCAGCCTTGGTCATCACACAAATGCCAATGGAATATATTCATTTTTATGGTTGCCATAAAATCGAGAGTTTTTTTGATTTTTTCAACCGACCAAAAATGACGGCTGCAATCAAGCATAAATCCACGCCAAGTGTGTTTTGGGGAGTCCTCAATAATAACAGCATCAAAACTGTCTTTACCGCCTGCAAGTTGAATAAGGCTCATAAATGCGTAAACCGCACCGCCGCGATCAGAACAGAATACATTAATGTTACCGTTTTCATAAAGAATTTTATAACCGTCAGCGACAATGTCTGGGTCGCTTATAAAAGTAAGTGTGTTTTTTTCGGCGTCTACCGCTTGTGGAATAAGATTTTCAAAAACCGATGCAATTTCGGTATATTCACCGCAGAATTCGGTTTTGTTTGAAAACCAAACCTTTTCTTTTAATTCTTTGGATTTTGCCGGTTTTGGAATAATATTTACCATTTTCAAAAACCTCCGTAATGGATATTGTTTAGTTACATATTAACCCATAGTTACCCGTTTTGCAAGTGTTTACTTATATAAAATATGAAAAAACACAGAATAAAATGAATTTTGATAAATTACAGTATAAAAAATACAATCGAAAAAACTTTGCTTTTCGATTGTATTGTATAAATGTATTTATTTTTTAAACTTTGCAAGATTTAATTTTCTTGCGGCAAGTTTTACTATGTCATCGGTAGTGCCGTAAAGTCCGTTATAACGTGCGGCTATTACTGTGACGGCAACTGTTGGAATAATATACGGCAAGCATGAAAAACCGAACATTTCGCCGCATAAAAGCATTGTGGCAACAGGGCATTTTGTAGCGGCACAGAACAAAACCGCCATACCGACCGCCGCACCTGTACCTATAGGTAACGAAAGTGCTACCGCTAAAGCACCGCCCAACGTGGCACCTATAAATAAAGTAGGTATAATTTCGCCGCCCTTAAATCCTGCCGCTACGCATATTACGGTAAAAATAAGTTTAAGTGCAAACGCTTCGTATTTTACGTCACCCTCAAATGTGCGTTCAATAATATTAATTCCGCCGCCGTTATAATCGGTATTGCCTATAATAAGGGTTAAAACCACTATAACCGCACCGCCTACCGCAATGCGTAAATATTCGTTTTTAAATATTTTTTCGGCGTATTCTTCGGCGATTTTAAGCCCTTTGCAAAACACAAAAGCGACTAAAACACATACTGCCGTTATTATAGCGATTTTATAAAATACTGAAAATGTAAATTCAGGGAATTTGCCCGTGTGAAAACGTTCGGGACTTACTTTAAAGCAGGTTGCAACTAAAAATGCCGTAAAACTTGAACACAGCACAGGTAGAGCCGCCTCAAAACACAAAGTGGTGAAAATTACTTCAAGCACAAAAAACCAAGCGGCAAGCGGAGTGCCGAAAACCGCCGAAAAAACCGCCGCCATACCGCACATAATTGTTACATGGCGTGATTTTTCATCAAGTTTTAAAACACGTGAAATACTGTTTGCAACGCCGCCGCCTATTTGCAATGCGGCACCCTCACGTCCTGCCGATGCACCAAACAAGTGCGAAATGCAGGTTCCCAAAAATATGGCGGGAGCCAAAAGGTGCGGTAAATCTTTTTGTGTGCGTGCGGCTTTAAAAACCGCAACGGTTCCGACACCGTTTAATTTAAAAAGTTTGTATATCAATACCGAAAGCAAACTGCCTATGGGTAACAGATATAATATCCAAGTGTGAGTGGTTCTTAAATCGGTTACAAAACCTACCGATTTAGAAAAAACAGAACCTAAAAATCCGCATATGGCACCTGTTAAAATGCCTGTTGAAATCAGAACTATGTATTGTGTAAATTTACGCATTGGGTATTGCCTTCTTTGTGCATTTTTTTATTAGTATAATTGCAAAATGTAATACCAAACCTACAATTATGGCAACAACCAAATCAAATGCCACGGTTAGCACAAAGGTTAAAACCATAACCAAAATATCGGTAAAATTCTTTTGCTTTATAATTTTTACAAAACTACGCCATTCGCTCATATTGTAAGCAACAACAAAAAGTATTGCCGCAATAGCAGGCATAGGAATAAGTTTTGCAAGCGGCATTAAAAACAGTACTACCAGCAACAAAACAACCGAGTGCACCATACCTGCAACTGCCGTTCTGCCACCGTTTTTAACGTTGGCGGCGGTTCTTGCAATGGCACCCGTAGCGGGAATACCGCCAAACATAACCGACAGAATGTTGCCAAGACCCTGTGCACAAAGTTCGGCATTGGGGTTGTGTTTTGAATTTACCATATCATCGGCAACCACGCACGAAAGCAATGATTCAATACCTGCTAATATTGCTATTGTAAAGGCGTTGGGTATAAGTGAAATTACGGTTTCGCTGTCAATTTTTAAACTGCCTAAAGTGAATTTCGGCAAGCCCGAAGGTATTGTGTAAAGTTCACCTATGGTGTAAACGCCGTCGTTTAAAACAGGAATAAATTTAACAAGCAGTGCACCTATAACTACCGCTATAAGTGAGGGCGGTACACGTTTTTCAAATTTAGGATATATGATAAGAATCGCAAGGCAAACGGCACCCACTAAAAGTGATTGCCAAGTAAAAGTTGAAATATGATTAATATTTGCTTCGACTTTTTCAAATGTTTCAACAGGTTTTACACCGTCGGCGTAAGTAATGCCCAAAAAGTCTTTAATTTGACCCAAAAATATGGTAACGGCAATACCTGCGGTAAAACCTACGGTTATTGTTTTTGGTACGTACTTAATAAGTGAGCCGAGTTTCAGCACACCCATAATAATAAGAATAATACCTGCCATAATTGTGGCAATAATTAAGCCCGACATACCTTTTTGTGCTACAATGCCTGCTACTATTGTGGCAAATGCCGCTGTAGGACCTGCCATTTGCACGGGACTGCCGCCGAGCAACGCAACAATAAATCCTGCAAATATTGCGGTGTATACGCCGCAAGCGGGTTCAACACCCGAAGCCAACGCCAAAGCGATTGACAAGGGCAGAGCGATTATTGCGACTATTAAGCCTGCAACAATGTCTTTTGCAAATTGATCTTTAGAATAGGTTTTTAAACTTTCAAAAAATTTAGGTTTTAAGTAAAAATTTTTCATAAATAATCCCCCTTAAACAAACTTTGACATTATATCACATTTATTTCAAAAAATCTATTGTTAAGTTATATAAAAAGCGACATTTTAACAATAAAAGGTTTGGGGCGTGTATCAAAATTTAAAAAAATAATGACATTTTAACCGAATTATGCTAAAATGTTTAAAGAGAGGAATGATTGTATGAAAGTTTTAATGATTAACGGAAGTCCGCGTCAAAACGGCAATACAGCGATTGCGTTGGCGGAACTTGAAAAAACACTTACAAAAAACGGCATAGAGGTTGAATGTGTGCAAATAGGCACCGAAAACGTACGCGGTTGTTTGGGTTGCGGTTACTGTTCAAAAAACGGCAAATGTGCAATAGACGATATTGTTAATAAACTTGCCCCCAAATTTGAAGAAAGTGACGGTTTGGTTGTGGCAAGTCCTGTTTATTATGCATCGGCTAACGGTACGCTTGTATCACTTTTAGACCGACTTTTTTACAGCACCTCATTTAACAAAACTATGAAAGTAGGGGCTTCGGTAGCGGTAGCACGCCGCGGCGGTTGTTCAGCAACCTTTGACCAACTTAACAAATACTTTACCATATCGGGTATGCCGATTGCATCAAGCCAATATTGGAACAGTGTTCACGGCAGACGTGTAGGTGAGGCTGTGCAGGATGAAGAGGGCTTACAAACTATGCGTACCCTTGGTGAAAACATGACCTTTTTACTTAAAAGCATCGCTCTCGGTAAAGAGCAGTACGGTATTCCCGAAAAAGAAAAATGGCATATGACTAATTTTATAAAATAATTTGTTTACAAAAAACGGTTATTTTATTAACATTCGCGGAATATAATATCGGTAACGGAATAAAAAATCCGTGCTACGTACGTCTTACCGATGTTGTGGCAAAAGTCACAAATAAGCCGACGGTAAACGTACGCTTACGGCGTAGTGTAAAAAATTACTTGGGCACAATCCAAAGGCGGATTGTGCCCAAGACCATTTTATAGAGTTTTTAATTAAAGTGCATTTTTTATTGCGGCTAACAAATCGCCGTACTCTTCAAAAGCGGGAACATCGGGATAATCTTTTTTAATCTGTTCAGTAGACTTAAACAAAAAGCCCGCTTTACTGTTTAAAATCATAGCAATGTCGTTAAAACTGTCACCTGCGGCAATGGTTTCAAATCCGCAAGACTGAAGTGCTTTAACGGTGGTTAGTTTTGATTTTTGACAACGCATTTTATAGCCTGTAATTTCACCGTTTTCGGCAACCTCTAAACTGTTGCAAAAAATGGTGGGCATACCCAACTTTTTCATAAGCGGAGCGGCAAACTGTTCAAAAGTGTCGCTTAAAATTATAACCTGTGTAATTTCACGCAGGCTGTCTAAAAATTCTTTAGCACCGTCCATAACGTCGATTTTTTCTATAACGGCTTGAATTTCTTTAAGACCTAAATTATGCTCTTTTAAAATATTGAGGCGGTACTGCATAAGTTTGTCGTAATCGGGTTCGTCACGCGTGGTGCGTTTGAGTTCAGGAATACCAACTTCATTTGCAAAAGCAATCCAAATTTCAGGCACTAAAACGCCTTCCATATCTAAACATACTACGTTCATAGGTAAATCCTCCTAAAATTATAAAAGATGCGGCGGTAAATCGTGGTCTTTTACCGCAAGAATTTTAAATTTTTCTTCTTTAATATCATCGGTTTTGTTTGACTTAAATTTATTAAGTTCGTTATAAATGCGGTTGGCTTCCGACTTGTTTTCAACGTTTATAACTACACCGTTTAGTTGGGAAATTCCCATTTGACGTGCGGCAAAAAGCCTTTTATAGCCGTCAACAAGCCAGATGTCACCCTTAGGTGTTACGGCGGTTATAACGGGGCATAATATACCGTATTTTTCAATGCTTTTAACCGTGCTTGATATATCATTCGGTTGTTTTGCTGCGGCAAGGCAACCTATTTTATCGGTTTGAAAAACGGTAAGTTGCTGATTTTCGGTTTGTGTTTGTTTAGCACTTGCGGTTGCGTTTACCGCACGGGCTATACTGTTTTTACCTATTGACAAGTGAAACTACCTCCTCGGTTAATGCGGCATATTCTTTAGAACTGCGTGCACTAGGTTTAAAAACGGCTACGGGCAAAGATGCGTCTTGAGCCCATTCTATTGAACTGTCGGTGCGAATGTAGTTTTCAAACATATGAACACCGTCGGTATTTTTAAGTGCTTCAACCGTTTGTTTAAAATAATTTTTGCGTGTATCAACCTTTGTAACCGCAACACCCAAAAGCGAAATATCGGGGTTTATTTGCTTTACCGTGGCTACAAATTCAAACATATTTGCAAGGCCGAAAAGCCCCCACGGGCTTGCTTCAACAGGAATAATCAAATAATCCGATGCACAAAGCATATTCATAACCCAGCCGCCCAAAGTTGGCGGAGCATCCATTAAAATAAAGTCATAGGTGCCGCTGTCTTTAATGTTTTTAAGGCAGTTTTTTAATATAAGTTCTCGCTGCCATTTTGAAAAAAGTTCAAATTCTATGTTGCTCATTAAACTTGAAGAAAGCACCATATCAAGATTTTGATATTTTGTATGGGTTATGTAATTTGAAATATCGTTTTGGTTTGCAATAGCGGTGTAAATATTGTTGCCGCTTTGTGCGTTTGATAAAACATCTTCTTCCGAAAAAAGAGAAAGCGATAAATTCATTTGCATATCGCCGTCAATCAAAAGCACACGGTAACCCATTTCAGAAAGATGAAACCCCACATTGCAACATGTGGTAGATTTACCACTTCCGCCTTTGTTGTTGGCAAAGCATATTGTTACGGTCTTTTTCAAGTTGAAACACCATCCTTTATTACAAATATTATATATTTTAACAAGTTTGTTGTCAATTACATAAACGCTCAAATTTAAAAAATTGTATTAATACAGGTAAAACGGGCAAAGATATAATCAGTAAAAAACAAACGGAGGAGTTTTTATGCTTAAAAAGACATTATCTTCGGTACTGATTATAACGCTGGTTTTATCGGCAATGCTTTTGTGCGGCTGCAAAGATAAAAACAGCAGCGAGGTTTATTTTTTGAATTTTAAACCCGAATCTGCCGACGTTTACAAAGAAATCGCCGAAAAGTACAAACAAGAGTGCGGCGTTACCGTAAAAATGGTAACTGCGGCGGCAAATACGTACGAACAAACACTAAAATCCGAAATAGCCAAGTCAGACGCCCCTACAATATTTCAGGTTAACGGCCCTGTGGGATTTGCTTCGTGGAAAGATTATTGCCTTAATATAGAAGGTAGCGATTTTGCCAACCTTTTGGTTGACGGCAGTATGGCAATACACGGTGATGACGGGAACGGAATATATGCCGTGCCTTATGTGGCAGAGGGTTACGGCATTATTTATAACGATGAAATAATGAAAAAATATTTTTCTTTGCCTAATAAAGCCACCACACTTACCGATGCTAAGCAGATAAACAGTTTTGATACTCTTAAAGCGGTTGTAGAGGATATGACCGCACACAAATCGGAACTTGGAATAGATGGCGTTTTTGCCTCAACATCGCTTGCAGCGGGCGAAGATTGGCGTTGGCAGAGTCATTTGCTGAGCGTTCCGCTTTATTATGAATTTAAAGATAACGAAGACTACCCCGACACCACGTCGGCGGTTCTAAACTCAAAAGAAATAGCCTTAAAACATTCGCAAAACTTTAAAAATATTTTTGACCTTTACACTAACAATTCAATAACCGAAAAGGGCATTTTAGGTTCTAAATCTACAAGCGATTCTATGGCGGAATTTGCACTCGGCAAGGTTGCAATGGTGCAAAACGGCAACTGGGCTTGGTCACAAATCAAAGATGTCGGCGGCAATGTCGTAAAATCCGAAAATATTAAATTTTTGCCTATTTATATAGGTGCCGACGGTGAAGAAAATCAGGGTTTGTGCATAGGTACCGAAAATTACTTTGCAATAAATAAAAATGTTTCGGCTGAAAAACAGCAAAAATCGTTAGATTTTTTGTATTGGCTTTTTACAAGTGATATCGGTAAAAGTTATGTAACAAACAAACTTGGATTTATTACCCCCTTTAAAAGTTTTGCCGAAGGCGAACAACCCGATGACCCGTTAGCACTTGAGGTTATACGTTATATGAACGACACCTCTAAACAAACTCTGCCTTGGACCTTTACCGCTTTTCCGAGCGACGTGTTCAAAAAAGAGGTTGGCGACGGCTTGCTTCAATATGTTCAGGGCAACCGTGAATGGCACGATGTAGAGAGCGGTATCAAGTCAAAATGGAAGAGTGAACGCGGGTGAAAAACACTTCTAAAAAATGGTTTGCGGTGTTTGTGGCACCCACACTTGCGGCGTTTTGTATAGCATTTTTAATTCCGTTCTTGTCGGGGTTGTATTTGTCTTTTTGCAGTTTCAGAACCGTTGATGATGCACGCTTTACGGGGTTTCAAAACTATATAAAAATCTTTACCGAAAACGGCGATTTTTTAAATTCACTTTGGTTTACGGTAAAATTCACCTTTGTTACTGTTATAGTCATAAACGTTATCGGGTTTATATTGGCACTTTTTTTAACACGCGGAATAAGGGGTACAAATATATTCCGCACGGTGTTTTTTATGCCTAATCTTATCGGCGGAATAGTGCTAGGCTACGTTTGGCAGGTTATTATAAACGGTGTGCTTTATAAATTCGGATATTCTATAACTTCAAACGCAACCTACGGCTACTTAGGATTGGTAATACTAAGCAGTTGGCAGATGATAGGTTATATTATGGTTATATATATTGCTGCAATACAAAACATACCTAACTCTCTGCTTGAAGCGGCACGTGTAGACGGTGCAGGTTATTTTAGAACGGTGTTTAAAATTATAGTGCCGTCGGTTATGCCGTCTGTTACAATTTGCTTGTTTTTGGTGCTGACAAATTCATTTAAACTGTTCGACCAAAACTTAGCCCTTACAGCAGGTGCACCCGCAAAACAAACGCAAACTTTGGCACTTGATATTTACAACACATTTTACGGCAGAACAGGTTACGAGGGCGTAGGTCAGGCAAAAGCGGTTATATTTTTTGTTTTGGTGGCAAGCGTGGCACTTTTACAACTTAAATTGACTAAAAGCCGAGAGGTAGAGTCGTAATGAAAAAAGAAAAATTTTTAAACGCCTTAATTTTTACCTTTTTGCTATTTTTTGGTCTCTTGTTTTTTATACCCGTAATTACGGTTGTTGTAAATTCTTTTAAAGATAAATTTTCAATAAGCCAATCAACATTTGTTCTGCCCGACAAAAACACATTTGTAGGCATAGAAAATTATATAAACGGAATAAAAAACACGGATTTTGCATCGGCATTTTTGTATTCGGTTTTTATAACCGTGTTTTCGGTAGCGGTAATAGTTCTGTTCACATCTATGACAGCGTGGTATATAACAAGAAATAAAAACCGTTTTAACACAACGCTTTATTATATATTTGTTTTTTCAATGATTGTGCCATTTCAAATGGTTATGTTTACTATGTCTAAAATCGCTGATTTGTTAAATCTTGATAATCCGTTGGGTTTAATACCAATATATTTGGGGTTTGGTGCTGGGCTTTCGGTCTTTATTTTTTCGGGATTTGTAAAATCTGTACCGCTAAGCCTTGAAGAAGCGGCTACCATAGACGGTTGCAACACAATTCAAACCTATTTTTATGTTGTTTTTCCCATTTTAAAGCCTACCGCCGTAACGGTTGCCGTGTTAAATGCTATGTGGATTTGGAACGATTATTTATTACCCTATCTTGTAATAGGCAGTAATTATAAAACCATACCGATAGCCGTGCAATATTTAAAAGGCGGTTACGGTTCGGTAGATATGGGTGCTATGATGGCGTTGTTAGTTTTAAGCATTTTGCCCGTAATTGTGTTTTATTTAGTATGTCAAAAATATATTATAAAAGGGGTTGCGGCAGGTGCCGTTAAAGGATAACACTTTAAAACGTTACAGCGGTGTGCTGTTGGCAGTATCAACGTTGCCGTCACCTTGCGGAATAGGCACTTTCGGTAAAGCTGCATACGATTTTGTGGATTTTTTGGCAGAGGCAAAACAACACTTTTGGCAAATATTACCGCTTAATCCTTTGGGGGAAGGCAATTCACCGTATAAATCGGTTTCGAGTTTTGCGGGTGAAATACTGTATATAGATTTAAAACTTTTAGCCTGCGACGGTCTGCTTAGTGAAACCGACCTTTTAAAACTTGAAAATTCTGAAAATGTAAATTACAAAAAAGTGCGAGAACAAAAGTTGCCCTTGCTTTTTAAAGCGGCAAAAAAATTTAACGCAAAAAACGGTAATTACAAAAAATTTTTAAAACAAAACCGTTGGTGGCTTCAAGATTATGCAACATTTGTAACGGCACTTGCGGTTTATAAAGCAGATAAAATAGGTGATCTGCCCTGCGGTATAAAATACCGACTTCCCGATGAGGTCGAAAAGTTTGAAAAAGAACACCGCGAAAAAATTGAACTTTATAAAATTTTGCAATACTTTTTTTACTGCCAATATTATGCACTAAAGCGTTATGCTGATTCAAAATCGGTAAAAATAATAGGCGATATTCCCTTTTATGTAGCACCGTGCAGTGCAGATGTTTGGGTTGAACCCGATAATTTTTGTGTTGACAGAAATTTTACACCCTGTCTTACCGCAGGCGTTCCGCCCGATAAATTCAGCACCACAGGTCAAGATTGGGGCAACCCCATATATAATTGGGACAATATGCGTGAAAACGGATACCGTTGGTGGCAAAAACGACTTGAATTTTGCCGTGATATGTACGACGTTTTGCGTATTGACCATTTTAGAGCATTTGCAAATTATTATTGCATTAAAAACCGTACTCAAAACGGTTTTGACGGGGTGTGGCGAACGGGTGTCGGCACAGATTTTTGGAATACAATCAAACAAAATATGGGCGAAATTAATATAATAGCCGAAGATTTAGGCGGTGAAGATGACCTACAGGTGCAAAAACTTTTGCAAGATACCGAATTTGCCAATATGCGTGTGTTACAATTTGCTTTTACGGGCAATACCTCTAACGGACATCTGCCGCAAAACTATTGTTATAATTGCGTGTGCTATACCGCCACTCACGATAACAACACAACACAAGGTTGGTATAATTCGGCAAATCTTAAAGAAAAGGCTATGGCAAAATCGCTTACACAAAACGGCGAAAATAATATCGCCCACAATATGATACGTGAACTTTCAAAATCATCTGCTATGCTGTGCATAATACCTATGCAGGATTTACTTTGTTTGGACTCTTGTGACAGAATGAATACGCCCGCCACAAAAAACGGTAATTGGCAATGGCGACTGAAATCCGATTTTTTAAACTGTGAAAACGCAAAACTTTTAAAAAGATTAACCGCCGAACGCAACTGAAAAAAAGATTTATAAAAAACCGCACCGCCGATATTTTGTTAATCGGCGGTGCATAATTTTAAGCGTTTTAAATGTATTGATTTGTTATTTAAAGGGGTTGCAGTTTTTATCTAAAATCAAGGTGCGTACCGTTTGATAAAATTGGGTTTTGCCCGTCTCTTCAAAAAATTTGTTTATAAGCAGTTCTGGGTTTAGGTTTTCTACACTGCCTGCAGGTAGTGTTATGTTTAAAACCGTGTTACCGTTTTCACAGCAAAGTGAAAAACTTTTAATTTTATCGGCAATTTCAAGTTCTTTAATTGCACCTTTTTTGGTTTTTTTAGATACGGTAATGCTATCGCGGTTTAAAAATTCGTTTAAGCCGTCTTGCAATTTACCGCCGTCTTGAAATGTGATAACAAAATTTGCGAATGTAACGTCACCTGTTTTTAAAATAGGTTCGGCGGCATCAAAAAAATGTATATACGGTGGGCATACCGCATTTAATTTTTCACATAAAGTGTTAAGCGGATAACCGTCATCTAAAAGCCTGATATCCACAATTTCGTATTCACTTTCAAAACCGAGTGAAAGCGGCAGGGCAAAGGTCATATAAAGGTGCGGATTAAACCCTTCGGTGTACCAAACGGGCAGTTCAGATTTGCGTATAACCCTTGTCATAAAACGTGTCATATCAAGGTGCGATATAAATTTCATTCGGTCTTTTTTGGTGTAAAAAAGTCTAACGTTTTTCAAAACAAACACCCTTTCCGTAAGAATTAGCACCGCAACCCGCACATTTTTGACGGCAGTTCGGCGTGGTTTTTTCAGCGTGGGCGGTCATATTTTCACGTATTAAAAACTGTTTTGTAACACGGTAATCAAGGTGATCCCACGGCATAATTTCATCAAAAGAACGCAAACGGTTTGCGTAAAATTCGGGCTTAACGTTACATTCGTCGAACGCCTCAAGCCAGGCA
>CAZUYL010000004.1:0-29441 GCA_964624945.1 uncultured Ruminococcus sp.
AAAATTCATAACCCCAAACCTCGCTTGTGATTTGGGGTTATTCGACAGTCTGACAACCCCTCTTTCGAGGGGTTGTTTGTGTATTATAAAACTAATTTATTTTTCTTTTTTTAAATCATCAACTTGTTTTTGTAAAATAGCAAGATTTTGAATAATTGTTTTTATTTGTTGGCGTTGTTTTGAAACTATCGAAGTGAGCGAAACCAATAAAAGCAATATAAAAAATATAAATGACATAAATATTGCGTTTATATAAGATGCCACACCGATTAAGTTTGCCAAAAATTCAAGCAAACTCGGAAACGCAAGCATAATAAGTAAAACCGCAGCCATAAAAAGCCATAAAAGTGAATATTGTAAATTTAAACTTTTTTTCTTGAGTAATACTATTATAATAGCGATGTAAATTACTATTGCAATAAGAAGTGATATTCTAAGTGCCAATTCCATTATTTTTTACCGCCTTTATAAATTATTCTGTAAAGCAAAATAGCAAGTGTTACCTTAATCATATAATAAACCGATTTAAACGGACTTATTGATGATGTTCCGCCCTCACGTTCGTACATAACAACGGGTGCTTCAATAACCTTGCCTCCCGCAAGTGTTACGGCAACTATTGCCTCTGGTTCGGGGTAATCGTCGGCATATTCTTTTGAAAAGAATTCTATAAACTTTTTATTAACAACCCTAAAACCGCTTGTTACGTCTTTAACATCGGCACCGCAAACCAACTTAATTAATCCGCTTAAAAAATTAATGCCAAAACGACGCATACCGCTTGACTGAAAACCCTCGTTTGTAATAAAACGTGAGCCTACCGCCATATCGGCATTTTCTTTTTCTAACAATTCTATCATTTTTGAAATATATAGCGGATCGTGTTGTCCGTCACCGTCAATTTGAACGGCGTAATCGTATCCGTTTTGGTAAGCGTATAAATAACCGCTTTGAACACCGCCGCCAATACCTAAATTGCAACACAAATCTATGTGGTTAAAGTTTTTATCATCACAAATTTTAGGAGTGTCGTCTTTAGAACAATCGTTAACTATGAGATAATCATAATCAGGACATTTTTCACTTAATTTTTGCACTACTTTTTCTATATTATCCTGTTCGTTATAAGCAGGCACAATAATAAGAACTCGCATTTTTAATCCCCTTTATTTTATAAGGCTTTCTAATTTTTCAGCAGTTTTTTGCCAAGTAAAACCGTCTTTAAGCACCGCATATGCATTTTGAGTAGCGGTGTGTCTGTAGTTTGAATTCAATGCTTTTTGCAAAGCGGCGGTAGTTTCGCAAACGGTGTTACCCTTAGTTATAATGCCGTAATCGTCATCGGTTATAACCTCTCTTGCACCGCCGTTATAGGTTGTAATAACAAATGTTTCGGTTGCAACCGCCTCAAGCACCGAGGTAGACATACCCTCCGACACCGACGGCAAACAGTATATATCACTTTGTTTAAGCAGAGCGATAACGTGTTCAAAATCTATTTGACCTAAAAACTTTATGTTGTTATTGCTTTTAGATTTAAGTTCTTGCATTTCAACGCCGTCACCTGCATAGATTAAATAAACATCGTCGCGGTTGAGATTTTTAACCGACTCAAGCAGTTCGTAAACACCTTTAATTTTAAGCAATCTGCCCGTAAAGGTAACAACGGTGGCGTCTTGCGGAATACCGAGTGTTGCCCTGTAGTCACAAACGGGATTTTGCTTTAATCTTTCAATTTCATCAAGGTCTACGGCGTTGTAAAGCGTACCTTTTGACTTTATGCCAAAATGCCACGACCATTCACCTGCCGCACGTGATACGGCATAATAATCACTGCATTTACGCTTTAAGGCGGCGGTTACAATGTGTTCTACCGCATTTACTATTATATCAAAATATTTATTGTCAACCGAAAGGTGTGTTGAACCGTGTTCTACCGTTATACACTTTATGCCTTTTTTGTTAGCAAAATCGGCGGCATAAAGACTGTGTATATAAAACCGTGCATTTATAACAACCAAATCAAAATGTTTTTGGCAAAGCATCTCATCAAGTTGTTTAAAGGTTTTGTCACGTTTTAAAAGGGGGTATCTGCCCTTCATAACATTATAGCAGGGCATACGGAATATTTCTATTCCGTTTTCGTCGGTTTCGTAAGGTGGCAAATCAAAAACGTTAGAGGTTACAACTGTTACCTCGTTTCCGTGTTTGATAAGCGTTTTTGCGAGATTGTAAACGTAACGTTCAACACCGCCCAAATTAGGTAGATAATTAGCACAAAAAAGGCAAAAATTCATAACTGTTCACCTATTACATAATTATTGAGTAAATACAATACATAAATACACAAATATTCATTGTAGACATTGCAAATATTAATCTGCCGCCTAAATTGTTTTTGGTGGTAATTGTATTGTTTTTCGCGGCAACAATAAGCAGCGGTAATGCGGGTAAGAAATATCTGCCTTGCACACCAAGTATCACGTTGCTGTCTAAGGTTGTCCAATCCACTAAGAGCAAAAATTCAATCAAAAGAACTGACATACCAAAAAGCAAAAGTGAATATGCCCTTTCGGGAAGTCTTAACGGTTGCGGTTCATCTTCGCTACGCATAAACGAAATAGCGATTATAACGACAAACGGTACAGCCATAAACCAAGGCGTTTCAAATTCAAACCAACCAAAGTATGAAACCATTGATTTTAAATAAAAATCGCCTAACCCAAGAACCGTATTAAATAACATTTTTGCAACATGTGGTATATGTGTTAAAACAAAACCCATAGAAAAGCCTGCCGTAGCATCGTCATAAGTTACCTCAGAGGAATTTAATTTATCCACATTTTGAATCTGTAAAATCAAAATAGATGCAACCGCTAATACTCCCAATGCACACTTAATTGCAAAATGCCACTTTGGTTTTGCAAAACGGTCTTTAGGTATTATGAGAACAAGTGCCGCAACGGCAATATATACAACCTTTTGCGGTATTACTGTAACAATCATAGCCGCCAATATTAACAGTTGTTTCCAGCTGATTGGTGTTTTATCGTACACAAGTTTTAATATGTAAGCAAAAATAAGCACGGTACCGCCGTATGTAAACGCATCATACGATACAGATGACATTATATGCAGATTTATGGGTAACAAAGAAATTACCGCCAACGCACTTTTGCCGAACGGTATAATTTTTATGGCAAAATATATCATTGCTACGCATTGAGCAAAGTTAAACACTCTTGCAATTTGCATTGCCCAATAAGGACCAAAACCGATAATTCGTGCTATTGAAAGACCTGTTGCAGGCAACAGATAAACAACGGTTTTGTTTTCCATATAACCGAGTGTTGATGTTGTAACTTCGCCGTTTTTACAAAATACAGTGTCATAACCCTTTTCGCTGATGTAGTCACGTGAGTATAGTGAATTTTGATTTTCAGAACAAAATGCTAAATCATCTGTACGCATACGCAATGCGTACTGTTCGTCTTTAAAATCCAACATTAATTGGTTTGAAACGTGATATACAGCACGATAATGTGCAAATTCATCGGGCACCGAAAACGGTTGGAACAGGAATATGCATACCACACAAAAAAACGCCATTACAAAAGCGGTTAAGCCTTCAATAGTTGCATTTCTGAATCTAATTTTTAAAAAGATTTCAACAAGTAATAAAACAGATGCAATTACAAACACCCAAAACCAAACGCTGTTTGTGGTTGGTTTCATTGTGCGTAAATCTACAAGCACATTACATTCTTGCGGTGTGCCGTCAATTTGGCATAAACTGTTTTCTATAAATGTTGTATTGTTGGCAACAACCGAAAATTGCCCTGTGGTTGTGCTAAGTGAAACTTTTAACTCCGAAGGTGCTTCAAGAATTATTTCATCAGGCAAATCTATATATGTGTATCCGCCTACTGAAATATCATTATTCGAAATAGAAAATTCTTTTTTTTGCCCAGAATATTCAACCGTTATATTTAATGTGTCGGTTTCTGAAATTTCGGAAATAATAACACCCAACTGTTTATATGGCAATGTTTCAAGTGAATATTGTTGGGTTAGGGTTTGACCGCCCGAAACCGTAACCGAACTGTTAATTTCGGTTATGTCACCCACGGTATATGAACTCACCAAAACTTCTTTATTGTTAGACTTAGCCATATAAAAAGCAAGTGCTATTGTTAAAACCGTTAAAATAACGGCAACAACATATATAATGCCCTTCTTTTTCTCAATAAAATCAAAAAATTTCATTGTTTTAACTCCTTAGTTTAAATAAGAACTTGTTTATCGCCTTTCTTTCCTTTTCAAAACAAAAATAAAAAACGCAAACATAATAACAAAAAGCAAAACCATTTCACACAAATACGAAAGTGCGGCACCCATAAGTCCTAAAGAAGCAACCAACTTTTCGGGAACAATTAGGGCAAAAATTAAGGTTATTACATAACCGTAAAGGCAAAGTTTTTGCTTACGCATAGTTGTAAAAAGCGTTAGTGTTAACGTGCAAGCGGCACTAAAACCGCCTGCCAAAAGCAAAACCATAAAAATCGGCTTTTTGCCCGATAAATCAGCACCGTACAATATTTCGAGCACGGGTATGCCCAAAACGTAACCGCCTGCCAATGCGGCTAAGGTTACAATAATTATCCATACATATAATTTTGACACCGTTTTTTTGAAAACGGCAATTTTTTTGCTTATCCAATTTTCAGAAAGGGTTACAAGTTGAGGCCGAAAAACAAATATGCTCAAAAGATTTATGCAAAAAATCGGCATAGACAAATAGCCGTAGTGCGATTGGTCAACCTCGGTCATAAGACTGTCGATGGCATATTTTGAGGAATTAAAAATATACTGTTGCATAAACGAAGACAAAAACAACGGTAACGCACACAAAAATATTTGTTTTTGCTTACCGGGGTTAACCGAAATTTTTATCTTTGAAAAATTATTGCTAAACGGAACATCGTAAAAAACAACCCACAGTAAAACCACAGCAAGCATACAAACAGCCGCCAAAACCACATTTTTGCTTATAATAAGCACGGCAATAAAAACTACCGCCGCCAATGCAACCGAACCCGCAAGTGACAAACCTGCAAGGCTTAAATAACCGTTAAGATGCATATTGCCTTGGAATAAATCCGAAAAAGCAAACAAAAGCATATAAAGTGTTAGCGTAATCATTAAACAAAGTTTTACGCCGGTATACTCACGCGAAATACAAAATACAGTGAAATATACAGCCATTAAAATGCTTGTAAAAATTCTAAATGTAAATAAATCCGAAAAAGAAAATGTTTGTTTAACATCGGTAACCTGAATGTTACGCATTTCAAAGCAGCAAATGGTGTACATCATTTGTGCGGTGGAATAACAAATAGAAAAAATACCTGCAATAACAGGCCCCGATATATGACTTACAACAACAAGCAACAATACCGAAATAAAGGCATTTGTTAAACTGCCAAGCATATTAAAAATATAATCGTTTTTGACCGATTTTTGCGGTAGTGTATATGTAAATTTTTTCATGTAAATTCCAATCCGTACAAGTATATTTTTTATATTTTATCACATAAACTTATTTTTTTCAACCTTTATATCATTTTATGGGTGTGCGGTAATGGGTGCTCCAAAAATCCGTGAAAAATAGTTGTAATTTTTGCGATTTCGGTATTGTGAAATTTGTCAATATAATGTATAATAAATGTGTATATGTATTTGAAAGTGTGAAAAATTATAAAATGAAAAACATTACATATTTAGATAACAGTGCCACAACAAAACCTTGTAGCAAGGCTATAGAAAATATTAATTTTGCTTTGAGTGAAAATTGGGGCAATCCATCAAGCCTTTACGATATGGGTTTTAAGGCACAACAGTTGGTTGACGGCACTCGAAAATCGGTGTCACAACTGCTTAAATGCCGCGAAGATGAGATTTATTTCACAAGTTGTGGTACCGAAAGCAACAACACCGCCCTTTTGGGTGCGGCATATTCACGCAAAAAGCGTGGCAACCGAATTGTGTCAACCGCTATAGAACACCCATCGGTTTTAGAAACGTTAAAACGGCTCGAAGATGAGGGCTTTGAGGTTGTACGCATAAAACCGCAACCCGACGGCGTTATTTCAGAAGCCGATTTAAAAAACGCCATCAACGAAAAAACGATTCTTGCAAGCATTATGCTTGTAAATAACGAAACAGGTGCCGTACAACCCGTGCAAAAAGCGGCACAGTTTATAAAAGAGGCAAACGCCCCTGCACTTTTGCATTGTGACGGCGTTCAGGCGTTCGGCAAAATGCCCATAAACCTAAACACGCTCGGTGTAGATTTGTTTACCGCAAGCGGACATAAAATTCACGGACCTAAAGGTGTCGGAATTTTGTTTATAAAAAAAGGCGTTACCGTAAAACCGCTTATAACGGGCGGCGGTCAAGAAAAAAATATGCGTTCGGGCACCGAATCGGTTCCTCTAATCTACGGCTTAAAGGGTGCCGTTGACCAACTTGGCAATATAAACGAAAATTTGAAAACACAAAAACAGTTGTGGCTTTACGCAAAAGAAACTTTGCTTGACACAGGCTTAGTTACGGTAAATTCCGCCGACAATGTTTTACCATATGTGCTTAATATTTCGGTAGAGGGTTACCGTTCCGAAACGCTTTTGCATTTTTTGGAATCACAGGGCGTTTATGTTTCTTCGGGAAGTGCCTGTGCTAAGGGCGAGGGCAGTTATGTTTTGGGTGAAATAGGTCTTTCAAAAAAACGCATAGACTCTGCTTTACGTATAAGTTTTTCACGCTATAGCACACAGCAAGACGTAGATGTTTTAAAAAATGCATTGATTACGGCAACACAAAAATTAAGAAGGTCGAACTAATGAAAGAAATTATACTTATAAAAGACGGTGAATTATCACTAAAAGGTTTAAACCGTCGCAGTTTTGAAGACAAAATGGTGGCAACCATTCGCCGCCGACTTAAAAATTTGGGCAAGGTAACGGTAGAACGTTCACAATCTACCATTTATATAAAACCTCAAGATGATGACTTCGATTTTTCGGAAGCACTTGACCGTATGAGCCGCATATTCGGTATAGCGGCATTCAGCCGTGCATGTGTTTGCGAAAAAAATATGCAAGATATTTTGGCAAAAGCACCCGAATATCTTGCCGACACTATGCGTAATATCAAAACATTTAAGGTTGAGGCAAAACGTGCCGATAAGGCGTTTCCGTTAAAGTCACCCGAAATTTGCCGTGAGGTAGGCGGTGCGTTGCTTAGTGCGTTTCCGCATCTTAAAGTTGACGTGCATAACCCCGATGAAATAATCACCGTCGAAGTGCGTGATTATGCCGCTTATATACGCGGCGGTCAAATAAAGGGTGCAGGCGGCTTGCCCGTAGGTACCGCAGGCAGAGCACAGGTGCTAATATCGGGCGGTATCGACAGTCCCGTTGCGGCATACACAATGGCAAAACGCGGTTTGGTGCTTAATGCAATTCACTTTGCATCACCCCCATACACAAGTGTTCGTGCCGAACAAAAGGTAAAAGATTTGCTTTCAAAAGTGGCACGTTACAGCGGTGTTATAAAACTTGCGGTTGTTCCTTTTACCGAAATTCAGGAAGAAATAGGTAAGCATTGCCCCGAAGATTATTTTACACTTATAATGCGACGTATGATGATGCGTATTGCCTGCCGTGTTTCAGAGGCCGACGGTTGTTTAGGTCTTATAACAGGTGAAAGTTTAGGTCAGGTTGCAAGTCAGACTTTGCCCGCTATTGCTTCTACCGATGAGGTTTGCAATATGCCTGTTCTTCGTCCGCTTATCGGAATGGATAAGGAAGAAATTATAGCAATATCTAAAAAAATAGATGCGTTTGATATTTCTATTTTGCCTTATGAAGACTGTTGCACCGTATTTACACCAAAACACCCTCACACACGCCCTAAAAAAGGTCAATGTGAAGAGGCTGAAAAAAATCTTGATATAGAACCGCTTATCGAACGTGCGATTGCGGGTATAGAATATTCTTATATTGAATAATATTAGAGTGGGAAATATGGCAGGAAAACATTCAAAACAGTTTTTGAAAAATAACGGAATATCCGCTTTTGAACTTTTGGGCAGCGGCGAAAAATCTTTAAAACGTAACACACCGCTTGCTTTAAAAATTACGGCAACGGTAATTGTTGTGTCGCTTATTTTGTCAATGTGTTTTATAAGCAGTTACTTTTTTGGCGGCAAAATACATAACAATCTGCTTGAAAACGCAAAAACGGTTTTTAATTCTTATTCAAACAAAAGCGATGCACTTAGCAAACTGTCGCAAAGCAATGCCGACATTAAAGGTTGGATTACGGTAAACGGCACCGATATTGACTGTGCTGTTTGCCAAACCGATAACAACACCTACTACACTAAGCATAATCAGTTGGGTAAATCAAGCAGTTACGGTGCGTTGTATTTGTCTGCCGATGATTCTTTTGAAAGAACAGGTTCCGACCAAAACATAGTTATATACGGCAATAATATGAAAAACGGTTCTATGTTCGGTACGCTTAAAAAATACAGAAATCTTAATTTTTACAAGCAAAATTCAAAAATTAGCATTTATTATAAAAACGCACAAGAAACCTATATGGTTTTTGCCGTTATGATACTTGATTTTGATGACAGCGATAATCTTGATTTTTCAAAAAGTTCTTTTTCGGGTGAAAAAGATTTTGATAAATGGTACAGCGAAATCGCCGAACGCAGTCTTATAAACACAACCGTTGCACCAAAATCAGACGATAACTTTTTAACCCTTGTAACATCGGCAAAAGATTTTGACGGTGCAAAACTTGTTGTAATGGCAAAGCAGATTAACGATTGGCAGTCGGAACACATAAGCGTGTCGAGTGCTACCGTTAACGGAAATATTAAATATCCTGAAAAGTGGCATAAAAAATAATTAACCGTATCGGATTTTAATTAAATAAATTTGAAGGGATGTATAAAATGATACAAAACTTAAAGGTAGATGTAATTTATCATCAAACACCGTCGGATTTTGAAATGGAATTTAATCTTTGCGGTTGTTGCAGAATGAGATTACTTAACGATAAAACAACCGATAAAAAATCTTTTGTAAAATCGCTTGCTAAGGCGGTATCACGCAGTAAAATAATTATAGGCTGCGGTCCGCTTTTTGGTGATGACGGTCTTATAAACACTGTGTCTATCGCTATAGGAAACGGAACCGCCGTTTGCGACAATGCCACTTACGGTATTTTAAGCGACGAACCCATCAACATTATAAAAGGTTCTACACCGCTTGTAACTCCAAACGGTTATTTTGGCGGTTGCATAATAGAAAGTGGCCCGCAAACTATTATTTTGCTTACCGAAAATAAGGCTTTCAGAAAAGAAATTATGCAAAATTTGATACACCCTTATATTGAAGAGGTTTGTTACAGCGGCACAAAACCGCTTGAAAGTGTGTCACAACCGCAAACACAGGCGGTTGAAACCGCATCCGAAAGCGTTGAGTCGGCAACTACACCGAACAACGATTTTATAATGCAAACCGATAATTCCGAAAGTGATGAAGAATATATCGACAACCCGTACGAAGCCTCAACTTTTACCGAAACCGAACATAATATTGAGTTTATTATGGACGATGCCTCTGCCGAGGTTAAAACCGACAGCGGTGATATTTCAGATGAGGCTCTGCCCTTGACAAACGTTGCCGACACCTTTGCCAATATGTACGTTGAGGTTGAAACCCCCGAAGAAATTAAAAGCCGTTATGAAACTCCATACACACAAAGCGAATCCGACGGTGCTTTTATTACCACCGCTGAAGATGACGATTATCAAAACGAACAGAAAAAAATTAACCGACTTGACATAACCATAATAATTCTTGTTATTTTGCTTTTGTTGGCGGTTGCATCTTTGGTTTATTTGTTACTTTTAAAACCGTATTTAATGGGCATTTCAACAGTGGATTATGTAAAAATGTTATTCAATTCATCTAACGGCGGTACATCTGTAATTTAGGAGGACTTTTTGTTTATGAAAATTTGGAACAGCCTATTCGGAAAAATTTTTATGACCTTTGTTTTGTCTATGGTGCCTATAATTGAGTTACGCGGTGCCATACCGATTGCGGTAGCACAACACCATTTAAACTTTTGGGTTGCAATAACCGTATCGGTTATAGGTAATCTGGTTCCCGTTCCCTTTATTATACTTTTTATTCGAAAAATATTCGCCCTTATGCGTAAATGGAGTCCAAAACTCGACCTTCTTGTAACAAAACTTGAAAAAAGAGCCGCAAAAAAATCCGACGTTGTTCAAAAATATGCTTTTTGGGGATTGTTTATATTAGTGGCTATTCCGTTACCGGGCACAGGTGCTTGGACGGGTGCCTTAGTGGCCGCAATGCTTGATATGCGTTTAAAAAGAGCATTCCCCGCTATAGCACTCGGTGTAATAGGTGCCGCCGTAATAGTAACTTTTGTAACCTACGGCGTGGGTGCTTTGTTCTTTTAAAAAATTAATATTCAAAAATCAAAACGGATGTTTCGCTTTTTAGCAAAACATCCGTTTTTCTCTGTTAATTTTCAATATACCTATTTAGTTTATCCATACTGTCGAGGGTGGGTTCGGGTATATGCTCAAACCTGAATTTTAAATTTAGGTTATCGTATTTAGTTTGACAAATTTTTCTGAAAGGCAAAAGTTCGATTTTATCAACTACGTTGTATTTATCGGCAATTTCTTTCAGTTTTTTTATATTGTCCTCATTATCGTTAAGGGTAGGAATTATAACCTGACGCAACTCAACGGGAATTTTTTGACCGTTTAAATATTCAATAAATTCAAGCGGAGCCGCTATAGAGCAACCTGCGAACTCTTTGTATTGCTCATCATTTGTATATTTAATGTCAAGCAAAACACGGTCGGTTTCGGTAAGCAGTTTTTTTGCACCGTTGTTTAATATACTGCCCGAAGTGTCAAGACAGGTATTAATACCGTTTTTATGGCACAGTTTAAACAGTTCATAAACAAATTCGGCTTGCAACAGCGGTTCACCGCCCGAAACGGTGATGCCGCCCTCTTTGCCGAAATATTCACGGTATCGCACAACCCGTTCTACAATTTGTTCGGGTGTGTATTCCGTTCCGCCGTCGGCGTTCCACGTGTCAGGGTTGTGACAGCATCCGCAACGCAAATTACAGCCCTGCAAAAAAACAACAAATCTAACACCCGGCCCGTCAACAGTACCCAAACTTTGAAAAGAATGAACCTTGCCGCTTATCATAATGATGTATGGAATGTACGGCTTATAACTTCACGTTGTTGCTCGCGTGAAAGTTTGTGGAAATTAACCGCATAACCCGAAACACGAATTGTAAGGTTGGGGTATTCATCGGGATTTTCATACGCTTTTATAAGGGTTTCACGGTTAAGCACGTTAACGTTGATGTGGTGTGCGTTTTTAGCAAAATAACCGTCAAGTATATTAACCAAGTTGTCAACCTGTTCGTTTTCGGTTTTGCCGAGTGCTTCAGGTGTGATTGAAAATGTGTTTGAAACACCGTCACGGCAGTCATCGTAACTGATTTTTGCAACCGAGTTAAGTGATGCCAATGCACCGTTTTCTTCACGGTTGTGCATGGGGTTAGCACCCGGAGCAAACGGTTCACCTGCTTTTCTGCCGTCAGGGGTAGCACCTGTGTTTTTGCCGTACATTACGTTTGAAGTAATAGTAAGCACCGAAAGGGTATGTTTTGCATGACGGTATGTGTCGGTTTTGCGAAGTGCGGTAATGAATTTGTGTGTCATATCTTTTGCAAGAAGGTCAACACGGTCATCATCGTTACCAAATTTGGGAAAATCACCGATTGTTTCGTAATCCACAATAAATCCGTCGGTATTTCTAATCGGTTTAACATTGGCGTATTTAATTGCACTAAGTGAGTCGGTAACAACCGAAAGACCTGCCACACCAAAAGCCATAAGACGTTCTACATAGGTGTCGTGCAATGCCATTTGTACCTTTTCGTAACAGTATTTATCATGCATATAGTGGATAATGTTCATTGTATTTACATATAAATGTGCAAGCCATTCAATATAAATGTCGTAACGTTCCATAACCTTGTCAAAATCAAGTTTTTCATCGGTTATAGGTTCCATTTGCGGACCGATGTGAATTCCGCTCATAGCATCGTAACCGCCGTTGAGTGCAATGTTTAAAAGTTTTGCCAAGTTGCAACGGGCACCAAAGAACTGCATCTGTTTGCCGAGTTTCATTGCAGATACACAGCAGGCAATGGCGTAGTCATCACCGTAAATAGGACGCATTAAATCGTCATTTTCATATTGTATTGAATCGGTGTCTTTTGAAATTTTTGCACAGAATTTTTTAAACGGTTCGGGCAAGTTTTTAGACCAAAGAACCGTAAGGTTAGGCTCCGGTGAAGAACCCAATGTGTAAAGTGTGTTAAGAATACGGTAACTGCTTTTTGTTACAAGTGTTCTGCCGTCTTCACCCATACCGCCGACTGCTTCGGTAATCCACATAGGATCCCCGCCGAAAAGTTCGTTATATTCGGGTGTACGTAGGTGACGTGCAATACGTAGTTTTATAACAAAATCGTCAAACAGTTCTTGAGCATCCTGTTCGGTGAGTGTGCCGTTTTCAATGTCACGTTGCATATAAATATCAAGAAATGTTGCCACACGGCCAAGCGACATAGCAGCACCGTTTTGCTCTTTTATAGCACCTAAATATGCAAAATAGGTCCATTGAACAGCCTCACGTGCGTTGGCAGCAGGTACGCTGATGTCAAATCCGTGTTGAGCCGCCATATCTTTAAGTTTGCCTAAAAAAGAAATCTGTTTGTAAAGTTCTTCATCGTAGCGAATGTTTTCGGTGTTGAAGGGCTTGTCTGCAAGGGCAAGTTTATCCTTCTTTTTCTCTTCTACAAGGCGGTCAATACCGTAAAGTGCAACACGGCGATAGTCACCTATAATTCTGCCTCTGCCGTAAGCATCTGGCAAACCTGTAATTACGTGACATCGGCGAGCCAAACGCATTTCTTCGGTGTATGCTCTGAAAACGCCCTCGTTATGTGTGGTGCGGAATTTGAATTCATCTTCAATAGTGTCAGAAAGTTTGTAGCCGTATGCTTCACAGGCTTGACGTGCCATACGTATACCGCCAAAGGGACTCACACCTCGTTTTAACGGACGGTTGGTTTGCATACCTACAATTATTTCGTTTTCTTTATCAATGTATCCGGGTGAAAAACTTGTAAGCGAAGAAACGGTAGCCGTGTCAATATCAAGCACACCGCCGAATTGACGTTCAATAGCAAAAAGACCGTTAACTTTTTTCATAAGTTCGTTTGTACGCTCGGTAGCACCCTCCAAAAACGATGCATCACCTGTGTATTCGGTGTAGTTTTGCTGAATAAAATCACGAACATTGATTTCATTTTTCCAAACATCACCTTTAAAACCACTCCAATTTTTGTGTTCCATAATTTATCCTCCATAAATTTAAGTGTAAAAAAGGGCAAATCAGCATGGTTAACTGACTTGCCCAGACGGTCGGCTTATAACTCTTTACATTCCCATTGCGTTATCGCAAAATCCGTCAGTTGTGTAAAGATTTTATATTGTGATGTTATTATAATATAAACTTACCCGCTTTGTCAATGGATTTATTTGTTAAAAATCTTATGTTAATTGCAATTAACTTGAATCTTGACTTTTTGAGTACTTATATGTATAATTAAATTCGTCAATTTGCGGCGTTACAGATTATGCCGAAAAGTAAGATTTTATCTGAAAGTAAGCACCGTCTCGGTTGCCTCACCGTGTAAAAATTAGAGGTTTAAAATTTTTATAAATATATGCAGGTATGGTGGAATTGGCAGACACGATAGATTCAGGTTCTATTGTTCGCAAGGACATGCAGGTTCAAGTCCTGTTACCTGCACCAAATATTTAAAAAATCAGTCTTAAGGGCAAAACCTTAGGACTGATTTTCTCTATAAATATATTAAATAAAACCGCATTTTTTGAAAATCTAAAGCAAATAGAATTCTTCAAGGTCATCTAACCGCAATAATGCGGGTGAATTGCCGTACGCTACACCTACATCTATATCTATCCATGTTTTTGTTTTTAAAATTTTTCCTTTGTTTGCGTGGTTATAAGACATAGTAGGGGTGTGACCAAAAACCGTTATAACATCATCAAAGTATTCGTCCGTAATTTTTGGACATGCCCAAATAAGTTCGTCTGCTGCATAATCGCTGAGCTTTTTGTTCTTATCAAAATTATCAAGTCCGGAGTGTACAAGCAGAAAATCTTTGTTGCCGACATTTACAGTTTCATAAATAGGTGCCTCACGCAAGTAGTCAAGAATATCATCTAATGTATCAGGTTCGGCTTGCATTAAGCTTCTGAGTTCTTTTAACGTAACGTCACCGCCGTTATGCGTATAGTTCATTAAAAGTTCCATTTTTTCTTTAGTGAAATTTTCGATGTTTTCATCGGTAATTTCATCAAAAACAAAATCACAACTAAGCAGCATAGCCTCGTGATTGCCTAAAATCAATTGTGCGTTGGGTTGTTCCAAAAGCCATTTTAATATCGCAATACCACCATCGTTTTGCCTGTCGATTACATCGCCCAAAACGAACAACCAATCACCGTCATTAAAACTTACGATATTAAGTAACCTTTTCAAATCGGCTAAAGGAAGCCCATGAAGATCCGAAGTTACGTATACTGACATATAAACCTCCTTAATGCATATACTGTTTTTTATTTTATCAACATTTTATTCTGTTTTAATTATACAACGGTATATGTCAATTTTTAAGACCATAAAACATATTACATTTATTTCCTTGACCACAAGATATTTGCCTTATATATGAATTATCCGGTTTGTCATCGTTTGAGTAATACTAAATGATTTGATTTTTTGCATTACATTTAATTTTGTAATGTTGTTTTTTAATTAAAAAGCAAGGTAGAATCTACACCTAAATTGCCCTTATAACAAAAGCAAACGCAATAATACCAAATTTTTTTCAGGTTCATCAGCCAAGTTCTGCCACTCTACCGTTTATTATTGTTTATAAAAATCGGTGAGGTCTAATTCGCAATATGCGTTGCTGTTCCAATGCTGTCTGCCTAAATAGATGCGGCGGCTTTCGGGCAGGGTTTCGGCACCTTTGAACGTGTTGCCGCAATAAATAAATTTAGGTGCAAGTTTTATGTTTATTGATTTATAATAATCACGCATATTTTCAAGACGCTGTTCAAAATTTTCGTAGTTGCGGTTTCGTATATCGGTCCAAGCGACTTCACTTATGGCGAGTGTGCGAACCGTTGTTTGAAAATCAAACTTTTCTTCGTCACGAACGTATTCTGTCCAGAGGGGCAAGATAAATCCTATGGTGCTGTCTTCATCGGTAAAGCCCTCTAAATACGGGTTGTAGTTATATGTTTTTGAAAGCGGGACTATTGAATAGGGCATATCGGCGTAAACGTAATCGTACATCATTTGTATCGTTTTACCGCCGTTTGCCGCCCAATCAAGTGCCTCGTTCATAGCACGGGGTGTCCAAACTACAGGAATAGCCTCACGGTCAAGATTATCGCTTAAAATTTCGTTGTAACCGATTGTCTTTTTGCCCTTTTCTTTTAAATATGAGATTATTATATTATTGAAATAACCGTGCAACTGCGAATGGGTTTTAAGATTTTGCTCTTTCATAAGTTTTTGACATTCGGGGCAGTTATCCCAACTGTCAGGCTCTACCTCATCACCGCCAATATTAAAATAGGGTGAGGGGAACACCTCGCAAAGTTCATCAATTACCGATTTTACAAATTCGTAAGATTCGGGTTTTGAACAGCACAGGTTGTTTTTGAATATACCGAAAAGGTGTTCAACCTCAATTTCTTTGCCTGAACAACTGATTTCGGGGTAGCAGGCAATAGCGGCACTTGAATGACCGGGAACATCAATTTCGGGCACGACCATAATATTACGTGTTTTGGCGTACTCAACTATTTCACGTGCATCGTCTTGAGTATAAAACAAACCCTTGCCGTACTCTTCGGGGGTGTAGGGGTATTCTTTATCACGTATGTGATTTACAAACTGTGCTGTACCCTTACGCACGGCACCTTTTTCGGTAAGCAGCGGATATTTTTTAATTTCTATTCGCCAACCTTGGTCATCAACCAAATGCCAATGAAAAACATTCATTTTTACACTTGCCATAAAATCGAGAGTTTTTTTGATTTTTTCAACCGACCAAAAATGACGGCTGCAATCAAGCATAAATCCACGCCAAGAATGTTTTGGGGTGTCCTCTATAACTACGCCGTCAAACCATTCATTGCCTGCCGACAACTGCACCAATGTGGCAAATGCGTACAAAGCACCTGCTTTATCTGATGAAAAAACGTTTATATCACCGTTATCGCAAATAATTTTATAACCCTCGGCGGTTATATTGCCGTCAAATATAAAATTAAGTGCATTTTCGGTAGCATTTTGTGATTTTGGAATTGAATTTTTAAAAATTTCGGCAACGTATGAAAATTCGCCCGAAATTACTGTCTTATCGGAAAACCAAATTTTATTGCCCGTTTCTTTTGCTTTTGCAGGACGCGGAATAATATTTAACATAATTATCTCCTTAAAAAATATTAACAATTTACAACCTAATCATAAATTATATTACACCGTTTTTCAAGTGCAAATTATAAAAAAGCAAATAAAGCAACAAAAAACGGCAAATTTGAAAAAATATTGAAAATTTATATTGTTTTTATCGAAAATGTGTACTATAATATGTATAATTGGGAAAAAATCGGATTTTGCCAATTTAAATAACAATTTTTATTTGCATTTTCGGGAGGTGCAAGCAAAATGTCAATGGCAGCAAATCTTCTTTCGGTTATTGATCTTCAGCCTGAAACAATCCCTAATTGGATGGTTATTGTTATGGGTGTAGGTACCGTGTTTGTAGGTCTTGTATGCATAATAATTATTTGCAAGATTATGGGGCTTTTCTTTACAGGTTCTACCAAAACCGAAACCAAAGCAGAAGTTAAACAGGCTCCTGCAGTACAAAATACGGTTATTGAAAACCGTCAAGAAATTATAGCCGCAGTTACGGCTGTATGTGCCGAAGAAATGGGTAAAGATGTTTCGGCATTACGTGTAGTTTCTTTCAAAAAACTTTAAATTAAATTTTTAAAAAAAAGAGGTAAAACAAAATGAAACAGTATAAAGTAACCGTAAACGGTACCGCTTATGAAATCACACTTGAGGCTATTGATGCCGCAGACGTAAAAACAACAGCAGCACCTGCCGCTGCCCCCGCAGCAGCCCCTGCACCTGCAGCAGCCCCCGCTACAGCAGGCGGCGAAACTGTTAACGCACCAATGCCGGGTAACATTCTTGACATTAAAGTTACTAACGGTGCCGCAGTTAAAAAAGGTGACGTACTTTTAATTCTTGAAGCAATGAAAATGGAAAATGAAATTATGGCTCCGTGTGACGGCACAGTTACAGTTGCAGTTACAAAAGGCTCTGCAGTTGAAACAGGTGCAGTTCTTTGCACAATCGCATAAGTTGAATCTTAGGAGAATAAAACAATGGAATTTTTAGAAAGATTGCTTGACTTTGCAAAAAGCACAGGTTTTTACCAAATGTTCGCAAACTTTACAGTCGACGGTTGGAAATATCTTGTAATGATTGCTATTTCTTGCTTACTTTTATGGCTTGCTATTAAAAAGCAGTTTGAACCGCTTTTGCTTATAGGTATTGCATTCGGTATGTTGCTTACAAACTTGCCCGGTGCTAACCTTTATAACGGTGACTTATGGACCGAGTTTATGACCGAGGGTTCGGCTCATTACCACAGTTACGGTTATATTATGTCAAACGGTAGCCTTTTAGACTACCTTTACATTGGTGTTAAAACCTGTATCTACCCCTGCCTTATCTTTATAGGCATCGGTGCTATGACCGACTTCGGTCCGCTTATTTCTAACCCCAAAAGTTTGCTTTTGGGTGCCGCAGCACAACTTGGTATATTTGTTACATTCATCGGTTGTTTCTATCTCGGTTTCCCACAAGAAGCCGCTGCATCAATCGGTATTATCGGTGGTGCCGACGGCCCGACCGCTATTTACACAACTTCTACCCTTTATCCTAATCTTTTAGGTCCTATTGCGGTTGCCGCTTACTCATATATGGCATTGGTTCCTGTAATTCAACCTCCTATTATGAAGGCTCTTACAACCAAAAAAGAACGTCAAATTGTTATGAAACCGCTCCGTCAAGCAACAAAGACCGAGAAAATCATTTTCCCGATAGTCGTTACCATTTTCGTAGCACTTTTAGTTCCCGATGCTACCAACCTTGTTGGTTGCTTAATGCTCGGTAACCTCTGGAAAGAATCGGGTGTTGCAGACCGTTTGTGCAAAACCGCTCAAAACGAACTTATGAATATTGTTACAATATTCCTTGGTATTTCGGTAGGTGCTACTGCCACTGCAGAGGCATTCCTCAACGCACAAACACTTAAAATCTTGGCAATGGGTATTGTTGCTTTCGGTATTGGTACCGCAGGCGGCGTATTGCTCGCAAAATTTATGAACCTTTTCACCAAAAACAAAATGAATCCGCTTATCGGTTCGGCAGGTGTATCCGCAGTACCTATGGCAGCACGTGTATCACAGTCTGTCGGTCAGAAAGAAAACCCGTCAAACTTCTTGCTTATGCACGCTATGGGTCCGAACGTTGCAGGTGTTATCGGTTCGGCAGTTGCCGCAGGTGTATTAATTTCACTGTTCGGTTAATTTAGGAGGAACAAAAAATGGCAAACAAACCTTTATATATTACAGATACCATTTTGCGTGACGCTCATCAATCACAAGCGGCTACCCGTATGCGTATTGAAGATATGATTCCCGCTTTGGAACGTCTTGACAAAATGGGTTATTGGTCAATTGAATGTTGGGGCGGTGCTACGTTTGACTCTTGTATGCGTTTTCTTAACGAAGACCCATGGGAACGCCTACGTACACTTAAAAAATATATGCCCAACACAAAATTGCAGATGCTCTTCCGCGGTCAAAACATTTTGGGTTACAAACATTATGCAGATGACGTTGTTGATATGTTTGTTAAAAAATCTATTGAAAACGGTATTGACGTTATTCGTATTTTTGACGCCCTTAACGACCCACGCAACTTGGAGCAGGCGGTTAAGTCTTGCAAACAGTACGGCGGTATTTGTGAAACCGCTATCAGTTACACGGTAAGCCCTGTTCACAACGAAGATTATTTTGTAAACCTTGCAAAAACTCTTGAAAATATGGGTGCCGATGTAATATGCATTAAAGATATGGCAAACTTGCTTTTACCTTACGATGCATACTCACTTGTTAAAAAACTTAAAGAAAACGTTAAAGTGCCTATTCACTTGCACACACACAACACAACAGGTACAGGTGATATGACATATCTTATGGCGGCTCAAGCAGGCGTTGATATTGTTGATACCGCATTGTCACCTATGGCAAACGGTACATCTAACCCTGCTACCGAAGCACTTGTTGCAACACTTAAAGGCACCGAACGTGACACAGGTCTTGACCTTGAAAAACTTTCAGACGTTGCCGCACACTTCCGTGATGTTGCAAACAAAATGAAAGCCGAAGGCACACTCGACCCGAAGGTTCTTAACGTTGATGCTAAAACATTGATTTATCAAGTACCGGGCGGTATGCTTTCTAACACAATTTCTCAACTTAAACAAGCTGGTAAAGAAGACAAGTATTACGACGTTTTGGCAGAAGTGCCGAGAGTAAGAAAAGACTTCGGTTATCCTCCGCTTGTAACACCTACAAGCCAAATTGTTGGTACTCAGGCTGTTATGAACGTAATTTCGGGCGAACGCTATAAAATGGTTCCAAAAGAATCAAAAGCACTTTTACGCGGTGAATATGGCAAATTGCCTGCTCCCGTAAATGAAGAAGTACGCAAAAAAGCAATCGGTGACGACAAGGTTATCGAATGCAGACCTGCTGACTTGCTTGAACCCGAACTTGAAAAATACGCTCGTGAAATGAAAGAAAAGGGCATTGGCAAATCTTATGAAGATGTATTGAGTTATGCACTTTTCCCTGCAGTTGCAGAAAAATTCTTTGCGGTACGCGATAAAGCCCCCGAAGATGAAAACGCTGTTCGCGAACTTATTGTTGAAGACCTTTCAAAATAAAAATATAATATTAAACGACGTTACGGCAAAACCGTAACGTCGTAATTTTTTGTAATATAATTTTTTAAATGAACAGTTCAACGGCAAATACCGCCACGCACGATGCCGCCGCAACAATCGGCAATCCACCGCCTGCATAGGCTATAATCATAGCCACAACAAATGCTGCCGCCGCCGACCAAACGTTTGCAGTTGAACTCAATATCGAGGGGAAGGTCATAACCGCAAGGGTGACAAAAGGCACATAGTATAAAAACGATTTGAAAAATTTATTGGTTATTTTCTTTTTTATAAGTGTAAGCGGCAACATACGTATAAGGTAAGTTACGCCTGCCATTATAAACATATAAATTGCAATGTTATTCTTCAACGTGGTTTTCCTCCTCTTTTACAGGGAACAGATATGCGGCAACGCCTGCTATAACTATTGTAAGAATTATAACTCTAAAGCCTGAAGAAATTGTTTTTAAAACAGGGGTTACGGCAAAAACAAAACTTAAAAGCATTGATATTACCACAATGCCTAACAAAACTTTATTGTTTTTTGCAGGCGGAACTATAATGGCAATAAACATACCGTAGAGTGCAACACCAAGGGCACTTAAAACCGACTGCGGCAAAATACTGCCCGACAGACAACCCAAAGCCGTGCCACCTACCCAACCGGGCCACGATGCCGCAATAAGACCGTAACAATATGCAGGCGGAACATTTTCATAAGCGTAGGCACTTGCAACGCCGAAAATTTCATCGGTTACACCGAATGATACAAAATAGCGATGATACGGTTTTAAATTTTCATCAAAGCGTTGTGATAGTGACGAGGACATCAGGCAATATCTTAGATTTATGATAAGTTGTGTCAAAGCCATTTCTATGTAACCTGCCCCCGACGAAATTATACCGAGTGCCGCAAACTGCCCTGCAGATGTTAGGTTAGTTGCCGATATAATAATGGCTTGTAGTGTGGTTATGCCCGAATTTCGAGCCGATATACCGAATGTAAAAGATACCGCAAGGTAACCTAAAAAAATCGGTATGCCGTTTTTCAGTCCGCTTTTAAATAACTTGTAATTGCTCATAATTTTTTCCTGCTCTTTTAATTGACTTTAAAAAATTTAATAGTATAATTTAATCAGGCAAAAAAATATGCCCGTATTTTTCACTTTGTGCCATTGATACAAAATCGGTGTCACAAACAATTATGTGGTCTATAAGTTGTACGCCTATTTTGGAAAGTGTTTCGGCAACGTTTACAGTAAAAGCGATATCGTTTTCGCTTGGAACCGCTATTCCGTCGGGGTGGTTGTGGCAAAGCACTGCCGCCGTTGCCGAACAGTCAAGCACGTATTTTGCGATGTCACGCATAGATAAACCCACCGATGTTAAATCGCCCTCACCTAAAAAGTCGAACTTTAACAAACTACCACGTGTATCAAGACAAACAACACCTGCTTTTTCGTGTGTTTCACCTATAAAGCACTTGAAAACGTATTTGCCGATATCGTCAAGACTGCAAAACACGGGTTTTTGTTCTGATTTATCATACAAATAACGCCTTGCAGTAGGCATTATAAGTTTAAGCAACACGGCACTGCGTTCGCTTAATCCCTTAAAAGCCGCAAGTTCCTCTACGGGTGCATCAAGCACGCCTGCAACCGAACCGTATTTTTTTATAAGTTCGTGTGCTATGGGGTTGGTGTCGGCACGGCTTACGCAGTAAAAAAGCAAAAGTTCAAGTATTTTATGCGGCGGAGTATTTCGGTCAAAACCGTGTTGCAAAAATTCTTGCCGTACACGTTCACGGTGACCGCTATGCAAATCGTCGCCCATATTATCACCACCAAAACAAAGGATTAATTATGAAAAGTTTTCAAATCACAAAAAATGACGCTAATCTTCGCCTTGATAAATTTATAACCAAGGTTTGCCCCACTCTGCCACAAGGGCTTATGTATAAATACATTCGTACCAAACGAATAAAAATCAACGGCAAACGGGGTGAAATTTCAACCCGGCTTTGCGTTGGCGACACGGTTGACGCTTATATAAACGATGAGTTTTTTGTTAGCGTTGCTCCAAAATACGATTTTTTAAGTTCGCCTGCACGCATAAACATTGTATACGAAGACGAAAATATTATACTTGTTGATAAAGAGCAGGGGTTGATTGTTCACCCCGACAAAAACGAATACCGCGATACACTTATAGGCAGAATTCAGCATTATTTATATGACAAGGGTGAGTACAAACCAGATGCCGAAAACAGTTTTAAACCTGCCCTTGCCAACCGAATAGACAGAAATACGGGTGGTATTGTTATAGCCGCAAAAAATGCCGAAGCTCTCAGAATTTTATGTGACAAAATTAAATCACGTGAAATTGACAAGCGTTATTTAGCGGTAATTCACGGCACACCTAAGCAAAAAAGCCGTACACTTGAAGGTTATCTTGAAAAAAACACCGATAAAAACAAGGTGTATTTAAGCAACAAAAAAAGTGACAATAACCTTACCATCAAAACCCGATACAACACGCTTGAGTCAAAGGGCGGTCTTTCGCTTATAGAGGTTGAACTAATTACAGGCCGCACACACCAAATACGTGCACATATGGCATCAATAGGCCACGCACTTTTGGGTGACGGCAAATACGGTAAACTTCAAAACGATAAAAAAGCAGGTTTTGACAAACAGGCACTTTACTCCTATAAATTGACATTTAATTTTATCACAGACGCAGGAATTTTGCAATACCTTGACGGCAAAACCTTTACGGTAAAAAATGTGTGGTTTGCCGAGCAGTTGTTTGGAAACGGATACCGAAAACTTTTAAAATAATTTTAATTTTCGCATTTTTGTGCGGTGTAACTCTAAATGGGTTGCACCGCACTTTTTAGGTTATATAAAGGCTTTAACCTCACATAAAATATAACATATTTATTTTAAAAGGTGATAATTATGAACTCAAAAACTCCCGAAGAATACGCACGTGAACTAATACGGCTTTACAGCGAAAACAATGCCGAAATCAACACACCTAAAAGCAATGCAAAATCCGATTTTAAAGACGGCACAGGTGGGTTACAGGTAAATGTTACCACCGTGCAAAAACTTTACCCCGTAAAAAGTGCCACGGTTACGGTTTTTTATGGCACGCCGCAAAACAGAACCGTTATAGACATATCACTAACCGATATAAACGGAAAAAGCAAAGTTTTTGTTTTAGACACGGCAGATGCAATAGAGTCGCAAAGTTCTAACACGGACAACACGCCTTTTAGTGTATATAATCTTTCGGTTTTTGCCGACGGTTACATTGAACAAATTATTATGAATGTTCCGATTTTCTCTAAAACGGTATCTATTCAAAGCGTAGATTTATTGCCCGTCTCTGCCGCAGGCAATCATAAAAATCCGCAAATAATAAACGATGGCAACCATTATAATTTATAGGTGATTTTATGCCCGAAACACTATTTCCGACAATCCCCGAAAACATAACCGTGCATTTAGGTTCACCCAACCAAAACGCACAAAATGTTACTTTAAGTTTCAGTGATTACATAAAAAACGTTGCTTCAAACGAAATATACCCCACGTGGCCCGATGCGGCACTAAGGGCTAACATTTACGCCATTGTCAGTTTTGCGTTAAATCGTATTTACACCGAATGGTACCCCTCACAAAACCGCAATTTCGACATTACCAATTCTACCGCTTTTGACCAAGCGTTTGTAAAAGACGGTGAAATTTTTGAAAATATAAGCCGCATTACCGACGATTTATTCAATGATTACGTTGTACGTCGTGGCAATGCCGAACCTCTTTTTACTCAATTTTGCAACGGCACAACATCGGTTTGCGACGGTCTTTCACAATGGGGAACGGTTCAACTTGCAAACCAAGGTTACACTCCGCTTCAAATTTTAAAACATTATTACGGTGATGACATTGAAATTGTTGAAAACGCACCCATAGCCGATATAGGTGAGTCGTATCCCGATGAGCCGTTAAAACTCGGAGATTACGGCAATTCGGTAAAAATAATACAAAATCAGTTAAACCGCATAACACAAAACTACCCTGCGTTGCCAAAAATCAGTGATCCGAACGGAATTTTTACACTTGAAACGCAAAACAGCGTGCGTGAATTTCAAAATATTTTTGATTTATCGCAAACGGGTGAGGTTGACAAACCCACGTGGTATAAAATAAAACGTTATTACACAGGTGTTAAAGGATTATCGGATTTGGTGAGTGAAGGTGTGAGCATAAGTGAACTGCAGGTGCCGTTTTCAACACAGTTAAGAGAGGGTTCGCAGGGCATAGGGGTTAAAACCGTGCAGTACTATTTAAACATTTTAGCCTATTTCAACGGCAATCTACTACCCACTCCTCTTGACAGTGTTTTCGGACCTGAAACATCTGAGAGTGTACGTGTTTTTCAGCGTTATTACGGTCTGCCTGTAACCGCCGTGGTAAACAACACCACGTGGAACGTTTTAAACCGTGTTTATTCGCAAACGGTTGGATTTTTGCCCGACGGATATTCAGGCGAATACGCAAAACTGTACCCCGGCTATGTAATAAGCATTGGTATGCAAGGCGAAAGCGTGCGTGATTTACAAACCTATTTGAATTTGATTTCACAAAACATAACCGCCATACCGCCGCTTTCGGTTACGGGATTTTTCGGTGAACAAACAAGGGCATCGGTTACCGCTTTTCAACAAGCATTCGGAATAAACGCAACCGGAGCAGTAGGTGCTGCCACGTGGAACACCATTGCCGAACAGTACGATTTTTTGATAAATCAACAAAATAATTAAAACTTTTTGGTGCAAAATATTAAAAAGATTTGTTCGGGTGATAAAATGTCAGGCGGTGTAACCGATTATAAAAACATAACTTTAAGCGGCAATTACGAAAAAGATATTGCCGTAATTAAAAACATTTTCAGGCGTGATGTTGCGGTAAAAATGCGTGAGATTACAATAGGCGGCAAAACAAAATGTGCCGCTTTTTACGTTGACGGTATGGTTAATTCCGACCTGCTTGGCGAAACGGTTATAAAACCGCTTGTTTGTGCCGAAATTTCAAACGGTTTTGCCCCCGACTGCGATTACATTCAAAAAAATATTCTTTTTGCCATAGATGTTGCTAAAACCGATATTTTTACCGATATGTTACGTGCCCTGCTTTACGGTGACACTCTTATAATAACGCAAAACAATACCTACGCCCTTACGGTTGATACCAAAGGTTTTAAAACACGCAGTATAAGTGAACCCGACGGTGAACACGTTTTACAAGGTCCGCGTGAAGGGTTTGATGAGGCGGCTCTGCCTAATTTGGCTATGTTGCGACGAAAACTGCTCACCCCCGACCTTTGCATTGAAAGAATACGTGTAGGTCGCCGCACCGACACACAGGTTTATGTTTGTTATTTAGGCTCACTTGCAAATCCGAAAACGGTAAGCAAAATTAAAGACCGCATTTTATCAATAGATATTGACGGCGTGCTTGACAGCAACTATATAAACGAAATAATTAACCCCCACAGCACTCTGCTTAAAACATCGGGTTCTACCGAAAGGCCCGACACAGTAGCGGCAAGACTTCTTGAAGGCAGAATTGCCGTAATGGTTGACGGCTCGCCTATGGTTATTACGGTGCCGTATCTTTTTTCGGAAAATTTTCAGTCCGATGAAGATTACTATATAAATTTCAGGCTTGCCGCTTTTTCAAGAATTCTTCGTTGGGCATGCTTTTTTATATCGGTTTGTGTACCCGGTGTTTTTGTTGCGTTGCTTACACACCATTTTGAACTCTTGCCAACCCATTTTGCACTTACTGTATCAAGATTGCGTTCGGGCGTGCCCGTGGCAAGTGTGAGTGAATGTTTGGCACTTATTTTTGCCTTTGAAATTTTAAAAGAGGCGGGACTTCGTATGCCGCAAAATTTAGGTCACGCATTAAGTGTTGTTGGCGGACTCGTAGTAGGACAAGCCGCCGTAGAGGCTGGCATTATAAGTGCACCTATGTTGATTGCGGTGTCTTTAAGTGCCATTGCAGGACTTATGGTTCCACGCCTTATGACCGCCGTTTTTTATTGGCGGTTAATAACGGTTTTTGCCTGTGCTTTTATGGGAATTTACGGTTTTTTTATTATAATAACCTTTTTTGCTTTAAAAATATTCAGTATTAAATCGTTTGATGTTGATTACACCGTTTCGATGAAATCACCTACACTCATAAATCTTAAAGACAGTTTTATTCGTGTTTCGTGGCAAAATATGAAAACACGTCCTATTTTTAACCGAAACAAAATACGAAAGGGCGACTGAATTGAAGTTAAAATGCGTAGTTTTATTATTGGTGACCTTGCTGTTTTTAAACGGTTGCAGCGGTTACCGTGAAATCGAACGCGGATATTTGGTAACGGCGTTGGGTTTTAAATCAAAAGACGGCAAAGTTTATATTTACGCCGAGGCTATATCGTCTTCAAACGTGACTGTAGACGGCGAAAATAAAAGCGTGCTAAAGGGTAGCGGCAACACGGTAGACGGTGCGTTTAAAAATTTAAAATCCACCCTTGTAAAACCGCTGTATTTTGAACACACCGCCACGGTTATTTTGGAAAACTCACTTGACAATGCCCACAAAAATGATGTTATCGCTTTTTTAAAAGAGCAAGAGGAACTGAATCTCGGTATTTATTTTGTGTCTACACCAAACGCAGAAAGTCTTTTTGAAATCGAAACTCCCGACGGCATACTCGGTTACGATATAGTGGGCATTATTAAAAACAGACAAAACAAAACCGATAAAAAATTTAACGGTCAGTTTTACAAGGTTGAAAAAAATCGCGATTTTTCGGTTTTGCCTTGCGTTTTTGTAAGCGAAGGAATTTTAAACTGTAAAGGGTGATTTTTTATGAAAAACAACATTGATGTAAAAAGCATATCTTTGATGTCGCTCTATATTTTAGGGTGCGGCATAATAAATTATAATTTTACTCTTGTATCGCAACCGTTAATTTTTTTGACGGTTTATACATCCGCTTTTTGCCTGTTTTTTTGCCTTTGCGGTTTTGTTTTTAAAACGTTGAACAAAAGTAAAAAACCACGTTTTGCTTTGTGGCTTTTGCCGTGTTGCGTGTGCTTGTTTTCTGCCCTTGGGGGAATTATAAATTACTGTAAATTTATTAAAAAATTAATACTTCCGCAAAACAGTATAATATCGGTAATAATATGTACCGCCGTGTTTTTTGCGGTGCTGTTTTTTACGAGCAATTCGGCGTTTTTAAAATACTGCCTGTTGATTTTTGTTATAACTGCGGTTTTTGTTATTGTTTTGTTTATAGGCGGCATTGAAAATTTTGAAACGGCAGATATAAATTTTAGTGCCATAAACCAAAGCCTTTGTTTTAATTCTGTATTTACGGCTTGTGTTTCGGCGTTGCCTATAGCGGTGTTTTGGTTTTCGTGCGGCGGTAATTTCAATAAAAATTCGGCAACTTTAGGTGTTTTAATCGGATTTTTAACCCTGTTTTTATGCTTTGCTCAAAGTTTTTTAACATTAGGCAATAATTTTAATTCGGAATTTATTTATATTAAATCGGTTAGTGTAATTTCGGCAGGAAGTATTTTTACAAGGCTTGACGGACTTGCTTTTTTTGTTATATCGGCGGCACAAACCGTTAATATTACCGTTTGCCTAAAGGTGATAAAACACTCGGTGACGGCATTTAAAAAACATTAGTGCAAAAAACACGGTGCGGTATTTTAAATACCGCATCGTGTTTTTAATTTATTTATTCTGTTAATAATTTTCTGCGTGGATTTCAAAATATGCTTTGGGGTGTGCACAAACGGGGCAAATTTCGGGGGCTTTTAAACCTACCGCTATGTGACCGCAGTTACGGCATTCCCAAACCTTTACCTCGCTCTTTTCAAAAACCTTTGCGGTTTCTATATTGTGTAGCAATGCACGGTAACGTTCTTCGTGCTGTTTTTCGATTTCGGCAACCATTCTGAATTTTGCCGCAAGTTCCGAAAAGCCTTCCGCCTCGGCGGTTTCGGCAAATCCCTTATACATATCGGTCCATTCGTAATTTTCGCCTTCGGCACCCGAAAGCAAGTTTTCGGCGGTGGTGCCAAGACCGTTTAGTTCTTTAAACCACATTTTTGCATGTTCTTTTTCGTTATCAGCAGTTTTTTGAAAGAGTGCCGCTATTTGCTCAAAACCCTCTTTTTTTGCCTTTGATGCAAAAAATGTATATTTGTTTCGAGCCTCGGACTCGCCGCTGAAAGCCGCCATAAGATTTTTTTCGGTTTGTGTCCCTGCGTATTTATTGGGTTTAACGGGCATAATAAAAACTACTTTTTAAATATTATATATTTAGTATGTGACTTTATCGGCACTTTATCAAGAGAAAAAATTAACCCCCATAATAACAAGACCTAAAACCGCAAGTATAATTCCGACTGTGCGGTTTAGCACTTTAGGTGTAGAACGGTTTGCGATTTTTGCCGCAATTTGTGCCCACAAAAGTGTAGAAAATACGCAAAATACAAGGGCGGCAATATCGGGCTTACCGTCTATTGCAAAATGACTTACGGCACCCGTAAGGGCGGTAAATGCCATTATAAATACGCTGGTACCCACGGCGGTTTTAAGTTCGTAACCTAAAACGCTTGTTAAAATAAGTAACATCATCATTCCGCCACCTGCACCTACAAATCCGCAAATGCAACCTATAAACGCTCCGCACACAACCGACTGTACAATCTGTTTGCGTTTTGAAGTATTAAGGCGTTTTTCTTTTGTGGTCATAACAGGCTTTACAATAAATTTAATACCGAGTACAAAGGTCATAAACACCGAAAAACCGCCCATTGTTGTGTTTGGCACGTACGACGCCGCAACGCTTCCGAGTGCGGTAAATAAAAGCACGCTGAAAAGCATTACAAGACCGTTATTAATGTCTAAATTTTTATTTTTGACGTATGTATAGGCACTAACCGCACTTGCCAAAACAACGCTTGCAAGGGCAATACCCACGGCGGAATATGCAGGCAT
>CAZUYL010000005.1:0-29342 GCA_964624945.1 uncultured Ruminococcus sp.
TTGTAATAAAAGATTTTTAATCAGTCAATAAAAACATACAAAAAACATCGTAAAACACACAAATATTAATATGCTGATTTATGTTATTTGCATTTAAAAAACCATTCAAGGTATACCTATGCGTTCCTACCTGCTTTATTGGATTATAAAAAGTATCTTCAACTTCATTGGCAAAGTAGATATCACAACTGTGTAAAAACGGCATAGCCGATTGTTACGACTATGCCGATATTTTTATAATTCCAAAGTGTTTTATATCGAAAACTTTTACTACAAATGCCGCTTTGTAAAGTTTTATATAAATTACGATTATTTTTCTTCTATTACAGAAGTGCAATGTGGGCAGCGGGTTGCATTAATATCAATTTCGCTTTTGCAGTAAGGGCAGATTTTGGTGGTGGGTTCGGGGTCTGCTTTCTTTTTATTTATAGATGTAAGCACATTCATTCCTTTAATAAGCAAAAACAAAACGAATGCTATTATTATAAAATTGATAACCGATGAAATAAAAGCCGATAAAAATCCTAAAAGTTCTGATTTTGTATAAAAATCGGGATGTGTTCTTGTTACAAAATCTAACAATGGTTGAATAAAGTTGTCTTTTAAAGCGGTCACTATTGCGGTAAAAGCACTGCCTATAATCATACCGACAGCCAAATCCATTACGTTGCCACGCAATGCAAATGTTTTAAATTCGTTTAAAAATTTCTTCATAATAAATACACCTCAAATATATTTTTAGACATTATAACATAAAAGCCGCCAAAACGCAAAACAATATAGCAAAGAAAAAGCACCTGCTTTACTTTTGGTAAAACAGGTGCTTAATTTTTAATATTTTATATATTAAGTATGCTGCCCATATCGTACATACCGTTGGGTTTACCCACGATAAACTTTGCGGCATTTACGGCACCTGCGGCAAAAATTTCTTTTGACTGTGCCGAATGTGAAAGGGTTATTACCTCATCGTGACCTGCAAAAATAACATCGTGCTCGCCAACGATTGTGCCACCTCTTACGGCGTGTATACCGATTTCGGTTTTGGTGCGTTTTTGACGTTTTGAATGACGGTCATACTCGTAGGTGTATTTATCGTCGAAAACTTGATTTACTGCATTTGCAAGCATAAGAGCGGTGCCCGAAGGAGCATCAATTTTTTGATTGTGGTGTTTTTCGATGATTTCAACATCAAAATTACCGCCGAGCACTTTTGCCGCACTTTTTGCAAGACTGCAAAGCAGATTTACGCCAAGCGACATATTTGCGGTGAAAAATACGGGTATTTTTTCAGCGGCGGCGTTGATTTCGGCAATTTGTTCGGCACTGTAACCCGTGGTTGCCAAAATAGCGGGAACATTATTTTTTATTGCAAATTCCAAAAGGTCGCCAAGTACGGCTACATTTGAAAAGTCAATTATAACATCGGGTATTACAGTCACATCTTTAAAAGATTTATACACAGGAAAATCGCACAATGCTTCTGCCCTGTCAACTCCCGCTGTAATTTTTAAATCGTTATCATCTGCAATGCAGCGTGCAACGGCGTTGCCCATTTTACCGCAAGCACCCGAAAGTAAAACGTTTATCATTAATTTTCACATCCATTTTTTTATTTTTAAATTTTAAATCCACATTCTAATAATTTGGATTTTATTAATTCTTTTTTTGCATTGTCGGTATTGCATAAAGGCAATCTGCAGTTACCAACATCAAGACCTAACATATTCATAGCCTCTTTTACAGGAATAGGATTAACGTCGGTAAACATTGCATTCATAAGACCTGTATATTTTATTTGCAATTTACAAGCTTCGTCGGTTTTTCCGTTTAAATAAAGTTCGCAAATGCGATGCATTACATCGGGTGCAAAGTTAGACAAAACCGATATAACACCAATACCTCCAAGCGACATTATAGGCACTGTTTGGTCATCATTACCCGAATAAACATCAAGATTATCGCCGCAAAGATATTTTATTTGTGCTACAAGCGATATATCGCCGCTTGCCTCTTTAGTGGCAACAATATTTTCGTGTTCCGATAATTTTTTATAAGTTTCGGGCTTAATTGTAACCCCCGTTCTTGACGGTACGTTATAAAGAATAATCGGCTTATTTACACGGTCTGCAATGTAATTATAATGTGCCATGAGTCCGTTTTGCGAAGTTTTATTGTAATACGGTGTAACCATTAAAAAGGCATCAACACCAAGGCTTGCCGCATCGTTGCAAAGTTCTACCGAATAAACGGTGTCGTTACTGCCTGTGCCCGCAATTATGGGAACCCTTTTATTTGCGGCACTTACGGCGGTTTCGATTGCTTTTAAGTGTTCATCATACCGCAAGGTAGATTTTTCACCCGTTGTACCGCAAATTACAAGTGCATCAATACCGCTTTTTATTTGATAATCAACAAGGGTTTTTAAACGTACGTAATTTACACTTCCGTCAGAATTCATAGGAGTAATCAAGGCTGTTGCCGCACCCGTAAAAATTCTTTGTTTCATAAAAACACCTCATTAAAAATATTTTTATTTGAATGTTTAGTCCATATAACCCTTTGCGGCTAAAAGTTCTGCCAAAAGAACCGCACCGCCTGCTGCACCGCGTAAAGTGTTATGTGAAAGACATACAAATTTATAGTCATATTGTGTATCTTCACGCAAACGGCCTACCGAAATTGCCATACCGCCTTCAAGATTGCGGTTTAAATTAGTTTGTGGCATATTGTCTTCGGTGAAGTAGTTTAAGAATTTTTTAGGAGCATGAGGAAGTTCCAATTCTTGAGGAACACCTGAGAAGTTTTCCCATATTTTTAATATTTGTTCTTTAGTGGGTTTGTTTTTGAATGTTACAAATACTGCCGCCATATGACCGTCAGAAACAGGAACACGCAAACATTGTGCGGTAAATTTAGGGCTATCGGCAAGTTTGATTTCACCGTCTTCAACCTTACCCCAAATTTTAAGCGGTTCTTTTTCACTTTTTTCTTCTTCACCGCCAATGTACGGGATAACGTTGTCTATCATTTCGGGCCAACGTTCAAAAGTTTTGCCTGCACCCGAAATTGCCTGATATGTGCAAACTAAGCATTTGTCTACGCCGAATTCTTTATCAAGCGGATGAAGAGCAGGAACATAACTTTGAAGTGAGCAGTTAGATTTTACAGCCACAAAGCCGCGTTTTGTTCCAAGCCTTTTACGCTGTGACTCAATTACCTCGATGTGTTCGGGGTTAAGTTCGGGTATAACCATAGGAACATCGGGTGTGAAACGATGTGCCGAGTTGTTAGATACAACAGGACATTCGTGTTTTGCGTAATTTTCTTCAAGAGCCTTGATTTCATCTTTTTTCATATCAACGGCACAAAATACAAAGTCAACTTTTGAAACAATGGTTTCAATATCGGCTACTGCATCATAAACCTGCATATCTTTAAGGTTTTCGGGCATTGGTGAAGTCATAGCCCAACGGTTGCCTACGGCTTCGGTATATGTTTTACCTGCACTGCGTGAACTTGCGGCAAGGCATGTAACATTAAACCATGGATGATCTGCCAATAAAAGTGCAAAGCGTTGGCCTACCATACCTGTAGCACCTATTATACCTACGTTATAATTTTTCATTTTTGGTATCCTCCTGTAAAAAAAGCAAAATTTCTATTGATATTGACATAATTTTGCAATATAATATTATTTAATTTATAATATCACTATGGTATTGATTTGTCAAACCAAAATGTTATAACACTACAAGAAAGTTATTGGTAAAAATATATGAAAAAAAGCGATTTTTATTACGATTTACCCGAAAATCTTATTGCACAGACCCCTGTTTTTCCGCGTGACTCTTCAAGAATGTTGCGTCTTGACAAAAAAACGGGTGAAATTAAGCACGATACATTTCACAATCTGCCCGATTTTTTAAACGAGGGCGACTGCCTTGTTTTAAACAACACACGTGTTTTACCTGCACGCCTTTACGGTACTGCGGCTGATACAGGTGCGGTTGTTGAATTTGTGCTTTTAAAACAATACGATTTATACACTTGGGAATGTTTGGCAGGTCCGGGCAAAAAAGCAAAACCTGACCGCAAATTTATTTTCAGTGAAGATTTATCCGCCACCGTGCGTGAAGTTTTGCCCGACGGCAACCGTGTTATTGAATTTAGTTGCAACGGCGAATTTTTTTCTGTGCTTGATAAAGTCGGCAATATGCCCCTACCCCCTTATATAAAAGAAAAACTTGAGGATAAAGAACGTTACCAAACCGTTTATTCAAAAGAGTTGGGTTCAGCGGCGGCACCTACAGCAGGTTTGCATTTTACACCTGAACTGCTTGAAAAAATCAAACAAAAAGGTGTAAAAGTGGTATATGTAACACTACACGTAGGTCTTGGCACATTCAGACCAGTTAAGGTTGAAAATATTGATGATCACAAAATGCACACCGAACATTATTTTATGTCGGGTGAGACGGCTGAGGTTATAAACACAACCAAGAAAAACGGTGGCAGAGTAATTTGCGTTGGTACAACAAGTTGCCGCACGGTAGAAAGCATTGCACAAAAATACGGCAAAATGCGTGAGTGCAGCGGCGATACTTCAATATTCATCTATCCGGGGTACACCTTTAAAGTTATGGACGGCTTGGTTACCAATTTCCATTTGCCCGAAAGCACGCTTATTATGTTGGTTTCGGCATTTGCAGGTTACGAAAACACAATGAATGCATATAAAACCGCCGTACAGGAAAAATACAGATTTTTCAGTTTCGGTGATTGCTGTCTCGTTTTGTGAATATTGCATAATATAATTATTTATTGTTTTCTTTCGTTTATGCAAAATTACCAATCGGAAAATTAAAATATCCAATCGGTAATGTAAAATAGGCTTTTAGCCTATGCTTATGGGATATAAGATTTTGATGAAAATAATTTTAAATATATATTGACAATATGTGTTTTATCACATATAATATAAGTGTAGGTTAAAGGGGAACAAAAAATGTTTGAAGTTGAATATTACGAAAAAAGTGACGGCACACATCCTGCCGAAGAATTTATTCTTTCGCAAGATGTGAAAATGAAAATAAAATTATTTAGACTTCTTGAATTGCTCGAACTTAAAGGTAATGAATTGCGTGAGCCTTATTCAAAATCTCTTTCGGATGGAATTTTTGAAATTCGTGCAAATCAAGGGAATAATATAACAAGGGTATTATATTTTTTCGTTGTGGGAAAGAAAATAATACTTACAAACGGTTTTGTTAAGAAAACGCAAAAAACACCCGAAAATGAAATTGAATTAGCAAAAAAATATCGAGAAGATTATGAACGCAGAAGGGAGAATTTATAATGGGTAAAAATTTCAGAGAAACACTTAATGAACAACTCAAAGATCCTGAATTCAAAAAAGAGTGGGATGCTCTTGAACCCGAATATCAAATCATAAAGGCTATGCTTGATACAAGAAATGAAAAGTCTATAACGCAAAAACAATTAGCAGATATTACGGGCATACCACAGGCTGATATAAGCCGTCTTGAAAACGGAAATGCCAACCCCTCGCTTCGTACATTAAAGCGACTTGCAGAGGGAATGGGAATGCAATTAAAGGTTGAATTTTGTCCTTCAACGCATTAACCAAGCAGGGCATTTTGCCCTGCTGACTTTTTTAATTCAATCATTAAAATTACCGATTGGTTATGCGAAATTACCAATCTTATATCCCGTAAGTAGCGGCGATGCGATGTTGATTTTATAAATTTTGAAAGGTAAATATTTTATGTATAAACTAATCAGCGACAAAAACGGCGCAAGACGTGGCGAATTTGTTACCAATCGAGGCACGGTTCAAACACCTGCTTTTATGAATGTTGCAACCTGCGGTGCAATTAAAGGTGCGGTTTCAGCAGAAGATTTAAAAAACATAGGTTGTCAGGTTATGCTTTCAAACACTTATCACCTACACGTGCGACCGGGTGACGAAGTTGTGCGTGATTGCGGCGGCTTACATAAATTCACCACTTGGGACGGCCCCATTTTAACCGACAGCGGCGGTTTTCAGGTGTTTTCACTTGCATCGCTCCGCCATATAGAAGAAGAGGGCGTAACCTTTGCAAGCCACGTTGACGGCAGACGTATTTTTATGGGTCCCGAAGAGAGTATGCAAATTCAGTCAAACTTGGGTTCTACCATTGCCATGGCTTTTGACGAATGTGTTGAAAATCCTGCCGAATACAGTTATTCAAAAGCATCTTGCGAGCGTACAACACGTTGGCTTGCACGTTGCAAAGCAAAAATGCAAGAACTCAATTCGCTTGAAACAACCATAAATCGTGAGCAAATGCTTTTTGGCATAAATCAGGGTTGCACCTACAACGATTTGCGTATAAACCATATGAAAGCAATAGCAGACCTTGATTTAGATGGCTACGCCATAGGCGGTTTGGCTGTTGGCGAACCCGCCGAAGTTATGTACGATGTTATTGAGCATGTAACCCCCCATATGCCGCAAAACAAAATCAGATACCTTATGGGCGTTGGCACACCGCTTAATATTTTAAATGCTGTTGAACGCGGTGTAGATTTGTTCGATTGCGTTATGCCAAGTCGTAACGCACGTCACGGTCATTTGTTTACATCAAAAGGTATTATAAACATAAACAACAAAAAATATGAGTATGATATGTCCCCCATTGATGAAAACTGCGGTTGCCCCGTATGTCAGCGTTACAGCAAAGCATATATCAGGCATTTGCTAAAAAGCACCGAAATGCTTTCTCAAAGATTGCTTGTGATTCACAACCTTTGGTTTTATAATCACCTTATGGAAGATATCCGCAATGCACTTGATGCAGGCAAATTTGCCGAATTTAAAGCCGAAAAAGAGCAAATACTCGGAAAAAGAATTTAACATTTATTTACAAATAATTCCTTGCAATTATGCCGTATATTATGTATAATATTTTTGTTACAAATTTTGGAGGTTTAATTTTATGAATTTTAATTGGTTAACTTTAGCGGTAGAAAATGCCGAAAATACTTCAAGTGCTGAAACCGCAAACACAGGCAGTGCGTTGCTTTCAATGGCTTTGCCGTTTATTGTTGTAATTGCTGTAATGTATTTCTTTATGATTCGCCCACAAAAGAAAAAGGAAAAGGCCGAAAAACAAATGCGTGAAAATATGCAGGTCGGTGATGAAATTCTTACAATCGGCGGTATCTACGGCAGAATAATTTCTTTAAAAGAAGATACTATTGTAATAGAATCTAAAAGTGACCACAGCAAAATGACCATTGCACGTTGGGCTATAAACCAAAACTTAACCGTGCATGATGACACCGTTTCTAAATAAAACAAGTATATTTTACCCTTCGTTTGAATACCTTTTAAACGGAGGGATTTTTATGTTTGGCGATTTTTCAAAAAAAGATAATAACAATAAAAAACACGCTTATATTTTAGGCGGAATTTTAGGCACCGTTATAACCTTTGCGGTTATGCTTTTGTTTGCGGCGTTGTTACTTGCTTTTAATATAGACCGTTCGTATTCGGCACCTTTTGCCACAATCAGCGTGGCATCGGGCAGTTTTGCCGCAAGTTACCTGTCAGCAAAAAAGATTGGTGATAAAGGCTACCTTACAGGCATAACGGTTGGATTTACGGTTTTTATAATTATTACGCTTGTTTCGATTTTTGGGGGCAATAAACTTTCGCTTAATACCCTTTTTCATTTTGTAATTATTATGCTGTCATCACTCGTAGGTGGAATTTGCGGCGTTAACAAAAAACCTAAGAAATTTATATAAAACTTACGGTCATCACCAATTAGGTAATGACCGATTTTTATTTGTGAATTTTTAAAAAGACACTCGCATTAATTGATTTCGATTGATTACTTAATTAACGTACAGTTTTTTCTTAGTTCCCTTTGATTAAAGAATTAGCACTGTATCTTTTTCCTTTTCTTTAAAAATGACTAAGGGATAGAAAAGATTGATTATATATCTTATAATACACCAATGTAATTCAGACTTTCAACAATCCCTCCACCGCTGACGCGGTCGCCCTCCCTTTACACAAGTGAGGCGAGAATTAGTCTCTGCTCTAATCTCAAAAAGCAAACCAAGAATTAAGTTACTGCTTTAATTTTGATAAGCAAGGCAAGATTAGATACATCTTTAATCAATTTTTCCTTACATACAAACAGACAGTATCTAATCGCTTAGATACTGTCTGTGTTTGTGTTAATTAGATTTTAAATTAACTTTCAATTTAGTTGTAAATGTTAGCAGACCAACGGTTGTTATTGTTAAATGCTTCGGTTTCAGCAGTTACAATATCACGTTGACCGTCTAATTGATATACACGTACATAATCTACTTCCATAGTAGCATTTTTGGCATCATCTGTTGTAGATGTTTTACCATCAGAGGATGTTGTAAAGAGATTGTTCTCTAATAATAAATATGAATACTGGTCTTCATAAGTTACGCCGTAACCGGTTGCCATTGCCTTATAATCTTGCATTGAAACTACTTTATAATAAAGGTTGTTACCGGCGGTATCCCAACCGGCAAAAATAATGTTATCTTCGTTCCAAATTAGACCAACTTTCATTTTTACATATGATTTATTGTTTATTTTAGCAGTATCTACATATTGTAATAATTTTTGGTCACTGTAATTATCATAATTTTGACCGTAATACTTATTATAATTTTTATTAACAGCAATAATATCTTTTGAATCTATGCCGTCAAGTTTTGAGTTTGCTGCAAATGTGCTTGATGCAGAAGTAACACTATCCCAATCAAGTAGATAAGATTTTTTAGTATCTGTGTCATAACCGTAACGGTACCACTGGTGTGTAGCAAAGTAAATGTTTTTATTGTTGCTACCGGTAGCACTTTGTGACCAGAAATATTTAGTGTCCGGCTTTTGAATAATTTCAACAATATCAAATTCGGCATACACTTGCGGCAATTTATATTGGTAAGAAGCCATTTCAGTAGGTGTATAATAAATTTTATTATTCCAGAAAGTGTTTTTCTCGTAAACTTTGCCGTACAAAGAGGTGTCAACGTCACGGTTGTTGTTACCAGGTGAAGCGTTAAGCCACAACGATGCAAATGAGAAACCGTCTACAGGTAATGTGAGCATAGCCTCAACATAACCGCGTTTAAACAACATACTGTTTTTGCTTGAAAGACCTGATTGATAAAATTCATTATTGGCGTAACCGCGTTTTAAAATCAATTTACCGTCTTGTACTGTGTTAAGTTGTGTTGCTTCTTCACGAGTCGCGTTGCGTAAATAATTTTGCATATACGGTGCAACGTCACCTGATTTTTCACCTTTATATGATGTTTGGAATTTATCACGTACAGTCCAGTTGCCGTAATTAACTGTGCTGTTGCCGTTTACAGTTGTGGGTGTATCAAATTCGTCACCCCATGCGTAGTAGTACTTGTCGCCATAAACGGTAACGGATGCTTTATCGGTGTTTGCCAAAGTATCTGCAATTGCAGGAACAGTACCCTTTGTAGCATCTGCCTTTGCAATAAAGTCAAGCACAGCCTGTTCTACTGCTGTAAACGAACCGCCTGTAAAGGTTAAAACTGCATTTTCAAGGTCATATTCAACCTTGTATGTTTCACCGAGAGTTGAATCTTTTTTAAGAACAATAGCATAGTTATCAGGTGCGGTTGATTTAGTTTTAGGTACTGCAATATCAGCAGTTTCTGCAAAATAAAGTTCTAACTTGCGAGCAAAATCGTAAGTATCATTTTCAGAATAATAAATTGTGAATTTGCCTGCTTTAAGGTTTGCCCAAAAACCGTCATAACGGTGAACTTCAACTTGAGCAATTTGTTTTTGTAAATATACAAGGTCACGTATATCGGTTATACCGTTGCGGTTTGTATCACCGTAAACATTTGCGTAACCCGATGTTCTTGTAAGTCTGTTTTTGAGGGCAACAACGTCATTTGTGGTATATTCATAACCTTCACCGTCACCGTCAACGTCGGCACAAGGCATTTGTAATGCTTGTGATAAAAGGTGCGGTACACCGCTTGAACCTGCATACCAAGTAGCCTTTTCAAAATTTTTGCCTGTAAAATCAACTATAGGTGTAGTTGTGTTGCCGTTCTCATCGTAATAAGTATTACCCGAATAACAGTTTTTAACTGTTACACCGTTTGCTATAGCGACAGAACCTATTTGATCAATTACCGAGCAACCTTCAACAGTACCCGTACCGCTGCCTACAATAATACCTTTTTGAGCAGATGTCGATTTAACGTAAGCATCGGCAAATCGAATGTTTTTAATTGTACCGCCTGCCATTACAGGTATAAATCCAAGTGAACCGCTGTCAACTATTGAATAAAGACCTGAAATTGTGTGGCCGTTACCGTCAAGTGTACCTTTAAAGGCATCGTATTTATAAATTATGGTATCTGCTGAGTTTTTCACAGTTTCGGTTGTGCACCATTGAACACCGTCAAGGTTGATGTCGCAACCCAATTTAAAGTACTGCGGTACATCAAGGTTCATACCACCGGCAGCAATAATTCGGTAAAGGGTTAAAGCATCATTAATGATGTACGGATCAGCCTCTGTACCGTTGCCTTCAAGTGCATACCAACGGTTATATTCACCGTCTTCATAAGCACCGGTGCCGTCACCAACACCGTAACTGCCTACTGGAACCATAGTACCGTCTTTATAAATATATTTTTGTGAATTATAAATAGCATCTTTGTAGTAGGTTGCCTTTTTAACTTCCCAGCCTGAAGTTGGATTAATTCCTTTTAGCACGCCGTTATCATCAGCAGTAAATACACCCCAACTTAATAAAGGCATATTTTCAACAGTAATGTCGCTGAGTGTATTTGCTTTATAAGAGTTAGTAACAGTCATACTGTAATTAACTGTGTTGCCTGAATTATCTTTAGCATTTGCACGGATTTCTTTACCTACAGAAACCGAACTGCTTATAAACAATTTTGTAGAGTCACCGTAACTCATAGCAGAATAAATACCTGCGGTTACGTTGTCGGTAGCAGCGGTGTTTACAAGTGTTGATGTGGTGCCGTCAAACAAGCAGTTAGCAATATTAACAGCACCGCCGTCAATAGCACGTGTAGCAACTATACCTGCTACAGCACTGTGTGTAACGGTATCTGTTTCTCCATATTTAACGCTACCGTTTGCCGAAACATAAGAATTTTTTACTGTAATGTTACCAATGCTTGCATTAGTATTATAATAGAATTTTTGGTTGAGAGCAGTTTTGTCCCAATTATTATTACCAAAAGATGCGGTTACAACTGCGGCTACCGCACCGTTTGAGGTAACATATGCATAGTCAAAATCAACGTTTTTAATTACCGCATTATCAACCATTGACGATACAAAGCCTACACCCGGTAAGAAAGCATCGTTATAACTTTCAATTGGTGTTTTACTGTAAAGACCGCTGATTGTAACGCCGTTACCGTCAAAATAACCTGCAAAATATTGTGAATATCTATTTCCTGTTTGATCGTTTTGATTAGCAACACTTAATTTTAAGTCTTTCGACCAGTTATTAAGTGAACTTGCCGCTGAAACCATATCACCGGCGGCGGTAAATGTACGGGTATCGTTAAGATAAAGAACGTTAACGCCGTCTGCAACCTTATAATAGCAAGGTGTGCCCTCGGCATTGATACCTTGATCGGACACCATTTTATAAAGTTGTTCAGGGGTTTTTATAATATACGGATCTTTTTCGGTACCTTTACCGCTTGCAAAAGAGGTTGCTGCAGTACCGTCCCAAATGTCAACATAAACGCCGTTTGCACCGCAGGCACAAACGCTTGTTTTTGTTTCGTGATAGTCAACAAAAACGTGTTTTGCGTTATCGGCACCTACAAAGTCGCAATCTACACACTTTTCGCTATGGCAATTTTCGTCAACCATGGTTGTTGTAAAATTGTGATATTTATGTGTAATTCTAAGTTCGGGTATATTGGTAGTTGCCCACCAAATGCTGTCAAAGTCAAAACCTGTTAATTTAGTTTTAGCAGCAACACCTGTGATATCAGATGTTGTAACTACGGTTACACCAGTTACACTTGTAGTATCAGTAGCATAAACTCTGCCGAAATAATCATATTGATTTGCTTTAGAAGAATTAACGGGGTTGCCAATAACAAGCGTATTAGTTACATCTACAGAGCCGCCACGTTCACCTACAAGACCTGTAGTGGCTGTAGCACCTGTGTCATCAACAAACAAATTGTCTTTAACAAGGCAGTTTTTAATATTTGTTGTAACCCACGGAACTGAACCGCCGATAGCACCAAATCTTGTGCAAGCGGTGTCGTTGGTTTGTTTAGCACCTTGAACAAAGTTGTTTACAACTGCACAATTTTCAACAAGGATTTTTTGTTTGTTGCTATCATTGATGTGTGCACCGAATATTGCACCTGCACCAAATGTATAAACACCGCTGTTTGCTTTAAAGTATGAAGCGGTTATAGTAATGTTTTTAAATGTTGTTTTAATATCGTCAGTTTGTGTTGTGCCAATGCAAGGGAACAAACCTGCTGCCCAACTGCCATTATGATAAAGGTTGTAAATAACAATGCCGTTACCATCAAACAAACCTCTGAACGGTTGACTATTATTAACCGTTGCAGACCAGTTTTTGCCTGTTGCGGTAGCCGATTTTACTTGTTCGGCTGTTGAATTTACATCAATGCCGGTCATACCGTTCATATTAAATGCTTTAATACCGTCGGCAATTTTGTAGTATTTGCCTTTTGTTGTATCGCCTGCACCTTTTGCTAAGTATGCAAGTTCTTCGGGGGTGCTTATAATTATAGCATCATCCCAACTTGTACCGCCGTGTGTGGTATCACTTAAAGCGGTTGCCACGGTTCCGTTCCAAGTGAGTTCGATTGGGGTGGTTGATTCGGCGTCGGCTTTAAAAGTAACACCTGAATTTGCCACAAACACAGAACCCAAAACCAAGGCAAATGCCAATACAAAACTAAGAACACGTTTTGTATTTTTACCAATTTGTGTTTTCATAAAAATCCTCTCTTTCAGTGCATAGCACCAATTAATATGAGATGCTTGTAATTTAATGTGATTTAAAATCACAATATATTCAATCTTTTAAAAGATTGAATTTTAAAAATGTTTTAATGTATGTAACCTACATTGCGAATTCGTTAAGGCTTTCGCATTGATGTATCTTTTTCTTGCCTCACTTGCACAAGTGAGGCAAGATTAGTTACTGCTTTATGCCCTAACAAATTAACATTTTCATTATTTTAAATTATCTTCTTGGCCAGATTACGATATCGTCTTCGTCATCCATATTGGCATAGGGGTCGCTTGTAACAATAATATCGGTTAAATCTAACTCATAGATTTCAAGTTTTGCTTTTTTAAACATATTATCTAAACTCTCCTTTTATTATTGTTAAGCGTTCAACGATTTACGTGCTGCCAACATTTCGCTGTAAAGCACAATCGCTTTTGCCGCCTGAGCGTGATACGAATAATCGGAACCGTAATTAATTGCAGTAATTGCATATCCGGCTGCACTGTAAGTACCAAAGTTTTCACCATTTACAGTTACCGTAATTTGATCTTTAAGATTTACAATCGGTAATTTTTTAAGTCTGTAAGCAAAGGAATCGCCTGCACCTGCATTGTGTGTAAGTTCATCGCCTGTTACAGTTTCGCTGAATTCACCGCAAGTAAATGTAATGCTAACACTTGAAGGATTGGTCATATAATCACCCAAGAACGCAAAATGAAACATAATATGCGGTGATGTTTTAAGGTTGAGTGATGTTGTATACAAATAGAGAGTTGATGTGCTATCGGTTGGATTATTATCCTCGGTGTAAGCCGCTACAAATTTTGAATTGCTTTCAAATTTATCTTGATAAGTTTTGTTATTGCCTAATACTGTTAAAACTTTTTCCGATACATCGGCATCGTATTTTTTAGTAAGCAATTCACTAATTGAGATTGAAACGGTAGATACATAACCGCAAGCACAGGTACCTGTTGTGTGCTGTTCGGCTACGCCGCAAACTGTACATTGTTTACCGCCGATTGTAATTGCACATGTAGGTGTATGGGTTGAGTCATCAGTGTAAATAGTTTGCAAACTGTGGAAGACTTTAAGTTCGGGGTAAGATGTTGTTGCAAACCAATCGGTTGAACTCAATTTCATTGTTGTGAGTGCATTCGCACCTTGCATTTCGGATGTTGTTATTGTTTTTACATTTGCATCGGTGCAATCCGAAATTTCACCGCTTGGTATTGCTTGTGTTGTGTAAACATTGCTGTAGTTAGCGGCTTTGTCTACGAGTACAGTACTTGCTAATGTCCAAACAGCCAAGTCAGAAAATGAATTTGTGAAAGAATATGTTGTATTTCCTGCTTGTGCTATTGAACCAAAGAATGCATATGCAATACCGTTGTTACTCATTTCGGTTTTATTATCAACTACAACACAATTTGTAACTTTTATGCTATTTTGTGGAGAACGTATTGCACCTGTTAATCCGCCTAATGAGTAATTATGTTCCACAGTAGCACTTGTGCTCTTCATTTCCATGTAGTTGCCTTTTACTACACAATTTTCAAATTCAATTGAAGTGATTGAAGAATAATTATCGCCATTTGCATTAGCACTTGTGCCTACTATACCGCCAACACTTTTATTTGTTGAAAGATATGAATCGGTTAATGTTAAGTTTTTAAACGAAACATTGCCCTTAACATATGGGAACAACGCAACTGCTGTGCCGGTGTTCTCTGTTGTTGTTAAGCCTTTAATTACTACGCCGTTACCGTCAAAATGACCTTGGAAAGCAGTACCACTATCAGCACTCCAATATCTAGCGGTATTGCCGCTATACTTTGCAGCCGCTAACAAACTTGTTTTTAATGTATCAAAACTTGAATTATCAATGCTTGCTGTTGAAGAAGGTGTAAGTACAAGTTCTTTAACGTTATCGGATACCTTGTAATATTTACCTGCTGTTGCATCACTTGAATAAAGTGCAATATATGCAAGTTGTTCAGCATTTTCAATGATATATGGGTTTGATTCGCTGTTAGCGGCATTAGGATCTAACAGTGAAATGCTTGAATCACTAAAGCCGTACTTATCTTCAGCAGTATCTAAATCGGAACGCCAGCCCCATTTATCACTTGCTTTTTCTACCGGTGTTACTGCAGTTGTATAAGTAACTTTCTTTTCACCATAACCGCAAGCAGAACAGATTGAATAAGTGCCCTCTTCATTATCAGCCATTGTGTGATTTTCGGTAATACCGCAAACGGAACATAGTTGACCGTTTATTTTAATAGCACATTGTTGTTTGTGACCTGTGCTATTACCGTTTGATACTGTTTGCAAACTGTGGAAGACTTTAAGTTCAGGGTAAGATGTTGTTGCAAACCAATCGGTTGAACTCAATTTCATTGTTGTGAGTGCATTCGCACCTTGCATTTCGGATTTTTCAATCTGCTTAATGTTTGAGTCGGTTAATGAACTGTAATAAACATATCCGCTAATGTCTTTTGTTGTATAAACATTAGCATAGTTTGAAACGCCGTCAATATATGAATCATTTGATGCACCGTACGGTATTTCATCGGTTATAATGTTTTTATATTTAGGTTGTACCGGCCAATTCCAACCGCCACTACCATTTGAAACACCTTTTCGGTTGATGTTGCCGTAAGTCGCATAAGCACTTCTGCCGTTTGAAAGAACAAAGTTATTATCAATAATTAAACAGTTGTTTACACTTGCAGATTCTTGTACTGTTACCAAAGCACCTGCCAAGCCACCTGCTACTTCATAATGTGAATATTCGTTTCTTGTACCGGTCATCTCAACATAGTTGCCTTTTACAACACAGTTTTCAAAAGAGATACTATTCAATTCAGTATCACCTGCAGTAGCACCTACAATTACACCTACACGTGATGTTGCTGTAAGGTATGAATCGGTTACGGTAACATTTTTAATCGAAACATCACCTTTAATAAACGGGATTAAACCTGCTGTTGACTGACTTGCTGCTGAAAGTCCGCGAATTTCTACGCCGTTACCGTCAAAATGACCTTGGAATGCATAATTAGCATTTGATACCCAATATTTTGTTTTATTAGACAAACTTGATTTTAGGTTTTCAAATGTTGATGCATTATATTTATCTCCGTCAAGATTTAGATAGAAAACACTAATGTTTTCGTCTACTTTGTAATATTTGCCTTTAGTGGTATCGCCACCCCAAAGAAGAACTCCTGCAAGTTGACGTGCATTTGTTATTTTATAAGGATTGCCTTGCGTTCCTTCACCTTCGGTTATTGGTTCACTAAAGCCCCAGTTGTTTGAACCATAACCGTCGGTTTCACCTTGTGTCCATACCTCTACTCGCTTTTCTACCGGTGTTACTGCAGTTGTGCCCTTAATAGTTGTATCTTCGGGAGCGGTTGTGGTTTTGTCGAAAACTTTTTCGTCGATTGATGCACCGTAATACAAAAGTGATGCGGCAACTTCTTTATCGGAAGTTTTTTCTTCATCAGAAGTTCCCTCTTTCCAAACTGCATTGTCATTAATAACGCTTGTGCAATAATCGGTTAAAGTAAATTCTTCTGTTCTTGAATACAAAAGGTTGGATTCATTTATAGCAGTTGCGGTAATAAGCAATTTTTCGCCAATGTTTTTAGCCGAGAAATTGTTTATGTTTACCATAAACTCATCGTTTTTAAAACCTTTGCCTGCATAAGTAGAAACTTCTTTGCTGGAAGATCTGTAATACTCTTTACCGTTTTCATCGGTAACAAGAACAACAACGGTATTGCCACAATATTGCGAATAACCGTGAACGTTGATATTTAATGAGCCGTCGGTATTATAATCAACGGTTGTACCGCTAAGACCAATCCAACCTGTGTTAGAAACAGAACCAAGTCCTTCAGCCCCACTAAAAGTTAAATAGTTGGGGTGAACCTGTTTGTGTGAAGCGTCCTTATTGCCGCAAGTAGCACACTTAGAGTCAACAACCTTGTGGTTATCTGTATCAGAACTGAATTCAGATTTAGGTGTTTGATCATCAAGCCAAGCACTGTGTGCGTGGAAATTAGCCGCACTATCGGCTGTGGCGGTAACTGTGGCATTAACATAAGCATACTCAATATCTAAGTCAATATTAGTAATTGTTGTAGGATATGTTTTGCCAGAATTTGAAGACACATAATCTTTCATATCATATGTATACTCTATTGTTGCAGAGGTATACACTTCACCGTTGCCTAATATAAATTCAACTTTATTGCCGCCGTCAACTTCATCAACAAAAACCGCTGTATTTGTGGCATTGAATGAATTTGCAGAATTTTTAGGTGTGGCTGCAATTACCTTTGCATTTGAAATACCGCTGTAATCGTTATTGGTAGGAATTGTAAAATGACCACCGCCGAAACCTGCCGGTAAATCAAATTTAACCTGTGCCGTTACTTGTGTGGCACCAAAAGATACCGCATTATTTGTATCACCGACGGTAACGGTATAAGTGCCGTTGTACTCATCGGACACAGCATTAACACCTATAATGCTGCCGCAAAGTGTGGTGCAACAAATTGCTATTGCCAATATAACAGATAGCAACTTGCCGAAACGTGATTTGGACATAACCAATTCTCCTTTTTTATGGCTTTAGCCATTATTTTTCCTCTGCACGGCAGAGTGTATATATATATAATACAATACGGGTAACACTAACCCATTTATACATATAATACTATAGAACTTTTTGCAACCGAATTCAAGTGTTAATTTTTAATTATGAATAAAATATTAAAATGTTGACAAATTATATTAAGTTAAATGATCGACAAAAAATCGGTTCTTCAACCAACAGCAAACCGATAAATATTATATGTGACATAAAGTTACAAAAATCACAAAAACCACCCTTTAAAATTAGGGCGGTTAGACTGCGAGACAATTAGATTGATACTGTAAATATATAATTAGAATATAAATATATTACTATATAATACAATTCTGTTCAGTTTAAACCCCTGTGAAATCGAATTTAGGTATATATGATTTTTCGGCACTTGAAAGTTCTTGTATATAGCAATTTTCAAAGTTGCTTTGCATAATGTAATCTATAACCTTATTGTATTCACGTGGGGTGATTTTTCGGTTTATTACGGGCATATTTTGTGCTTTATAAAGTGGCAGGTACTGACTCATAATACTGAAATAGGCGTTGGGGGTATTTTGCCTTACCCAATCAAAAATTGAAATTGCATCACGTGTGGATTGCGGCATAAGTAAATGCCTTACAATAACACCTTTTTGCATAATTCCGTTTGTATTAAAAACACATTCGCTTTGCTGACGGTAAACTTCAAGCACGGCGGATTTTGCAACGCTTACGTAATCGGGTGCCTGGGAATAAAGTTTTGCTTTATCGGGATTAAAATATTTAAAATCAATTAAATATATATCAACATAATCTTGCAATAATTTTAAGGTTTCAACCATTTCGTATCCGCTTGAATTATAGACTATAGGAATTTTAGGTTTATAGATGTTAAGAGCCTCGATAATGCTGTGCACAAAATGGGTAGGTGTTACAAGATTTATGTTATTTGCCCCTGAATTTTCAAGATTTTTAAAAATAACCGCCAACTTTTCGGCGGTTATTTTTTTACCGTTGTTCTCGGTGCTTATTTCACAGTTTTGGCAAAAAACACAATGCAGGGAACAACCGCTGAAAAAAACGGTACCCGATCCGTTTTGACCGCTTATTGAAGGTTCTTCACCGAAATGCAATGCGGCACGTGCCACAACGGGTAAATTGGGCATACCGCAAACACCGCCGAAATTATTATCGGCGGTACGTGTAGCGTTACATTGTCGAGGGCACAGGTTGCACAACATTGTCATTCACCTTGTCTTGCGATTTGAGTGTTTTTTCTAAAATGCGGCGTTTTACAATTAAATTATCATAAGTTTTTTTATAACTTACACGGCAGATGTACTTTTTGCCGCAATCTTGACAAATAAAATTTGCCGTAAACCAATTATTTCTGTAATTCCATTTTGAAACGCGTTTTAACTTATTTTCACATTCGGTGCAATAAAAAACAAGAGTTGATTTATCTATTGCTTTATCACGAATATCGGACAAATAATACGCTTTGAAAAATAATTTTTTATAAAACTGCGGATTAGAAGTATCTTTAATAAAAGTTTCAAAAGCAGCAGCGTTATACTGTTTTTTTAGCAATGCCGCACAAAGCAGGCTGTCATCTTTAGCGGTGTGCAAATCGTAATCTTGGGTAGTAATGCCAAGTAATTCCGCCGCGTGCGAAAGCGAAATTTGAGATTTAATTTCAAAACCCATAATTCGCAATTCGCTTTGTATAAAACTTTGTAAATCTAAATATTTTTCTATTTTAAACTTTATGCTTTTTAAAATATATTTTTCGTTTTCGGCAATGGTATATAAATCTGAATTGCTCCAAGTAATTGTAACAGTGTTGTCACCCAACCACGCATTATATTTTTGAACGGCAAGTTCAAGCGGAAGTCCGCCGAGCATCATTTCAGTAGTTATGCCTGTAAGCTCGGTAAAACGTTTTGACACTTTTTTTGAAATTGAAGATTTTACGGTTAGATCAAAAATGTCAACCACGTTGAAGTTTTCATCTAACTTTACCGCACCTATTTGAAGTATTTGATTTACAAATCTTTTATGCAGTTTGTGGTATACGCTGTCCCACTCCATATCAAGTATTACGTAATGCATTAACGGTTTTTCGCCTCAAATTTCATACGTAATTCTTTGTTTAATATACGTTTTCTTATGCGTATATGATTTGGCGTAACCTCTACCAACTCGTCATCTTTAATAAAATCAAGTGACTGTTCAAGGCTCATTATCGAGGGGGGTGTTAGTTTAAGAGCATCGTCAGAACCTGAAGCACGTGTGTTTGTAAGATGTTTTGACTTACAAACGTTGCAAACTATATCTTCACTTTTGGGGCTTTCGCCGACAATCATACCCTCGTACACGGGTACACCGGGACCTATAAACAAACGACCTCTGCTTTGGGTGTTAAACAAGCCGTAACCTGTGCTTTCACCCGTTTCGTGAACGATAATAGAACCTGTACTGCGTTGTTCAATATCGCCCTTGTATTCTTCGTAACCGTTAAAAATGTGATTCATAATGCCGTTACCGTTGGTATCGGTCATAAATTGTGAACGGTATCCGAGAAGTCCCCTTGCGGGAATTAAAAATTCAAGGTGTGACATACCGCCCTCGCGGGTGCCCATATTTTGAAGTTCGGCGTGGCGTGTGCCAAGACGTTCCATAACAGAGCCAACGTACTGTTCGGGAACCTCTATCATAAGAAGTTCAATAGGTTCTAATAATTTGCCGTTTTCATCACGTTTATAAATTACATTCGGAGGTGATACTTGGAATTCGTAACCCTGACGACGCATTGTTTCAATAAGTATTGAAAGGTGCAATTCACCTCTGCCAGAAACCTTAAATGTATCGGCACTGTCGGTTTCTTCAACTCGCAAACTAACGTTGGTAAGCACCTCTTTAAAAAGGCGATCACGCAAATTACGTGATGTTACAAATTTACCGTCTTTACCGGCAAATGGTGAATTGTTTACCATAAAGTTCATAGCCAATGTAGGCTCATCTATTTTAACAAAGGGCAACGGTTCAATACATTCGGTGTCGCAAGCGGTTTCACCGATTTCAAGTTCGCTGATACCTGCAACCTGAATAATATCACCAACGGTTGCTGTTTCAACCTCGGTACGTTTAAGACCTTGATACATAAACAGTTTGGCAATTTTAACCTTAGAACTTGTACCGTCTTTATGGCAAAGGGCTACGGTTTGACCAACCTTAACCGAACCGCGAAGCACACGGCCTACACCTATTCTGCCGATGTAATCATCATATTCAATGTTGGTGAACAAAATTTGAAGCGGAGCCTCGGCATCGCCTTCGGGTGCCTCAATTTCTTTAACAATTTCTTCAAACAAAGGTTTCATATCGGTGCCTGCAACATCAGGTGCATAAGTTGCGTAACCGTCACGGCCAGATGCAAACACAACGGGAAATTCGATTTGGTCTTCATCGGCACCAAGTTCGATAAATAAATCTAAAACCTCGTCAACAACTTCTATGGGGCGAGCCATAGGTCTGTCGATTTTGTTTATAACAACAACGGCTTTTTTGCCGAGTGCCAATGCCTTTTTAAGCACAAAACGGGTTTGCGGCATACAGCCCTCAAACGCATCAACAAGCAAAAGAACGCCGTCAACCATTTGCAAAATACGTTCAACCTCACCACCGAAGTCGGCATGTCCGGGAGTGTCAATAATATTGATTTTTACGCCGTTATACATTACACTTGTGTTTTTTGAAAGAATGGTAATGCCGCGTTCACGCTCAAGGTCATTAGAGTCCATAACACGCTCATCTACCGACTCATTAACACGGAAAGTTCCGCTTTGTTTTAAAAGTTGGTCAACAAGTGTTGTTTTACCGTGATCAACGTGTGCGATTATTGCAATATTCCTTAAATTTTCTCTTTTTTCAACAGCCATAAAAAATCCCCTAAATCTAAATTAAAAAGTCTTTTTTTAATATCCGATTAATTATAACATAATCAAAGCATAATTTCAATGAATTTATTGACAAGCAAATTATTTTTTATTAAAATACTATTATCAAACATACGAGGTAATTAAATGAATATTTTATTTCACACGCTCGGTTGTAAAGTAAATCAATATGAAACCGAAACCATGCGTGAATCATTGTTAAATTTAGGTCATACAAGCAATAAAAACGTGTCTTATGACGCTGTTATAATAAACTCTTGCACCGTAACTGCCGAAAGTGACCGTAAAACACGCCAATTATTGCACCGTATTCGCCGTGAAAATGAAAACGCGGTAATTGTGCTTACGGGTTGTATGGTACAGGCTTTTCCCGAAAAATCTGCTGAACTTGTCGATGCCGATATAATTATCGGCAACCGTGATGTTTCAAAAATAATTGATGCGGTTGAAAATTATAAAAATCAAAAAATTTTTGATGTTACACCACACCAAAACGACGATAATTACAACACAATAGGCATAAGTAATTTCAGCGAACGCACCCGTGCTTTTATGAAAATTGAAGACGGTTGTGACCGCTTTTGCACCTACTGTATTATTCCTTTTGCACGTGGCAGAGTTCGTTCGCGTAAAATCGACGATATTAAATCAGAAGCCGAACGCCTTGCTAAAAACGGTTTTTCGGAAATTGTTTTAGTTGGAATAAATCTTACATCATATGGCAAAGGTGAAAGTTTTGATATTTGTGATGCAGTTGATGCAGTTTGTGAAGTTGACGGCATAAAACGAGTGCGTCTCGGTTCTTTAGAACCTGACCACATAACCGACGAAATGCTTTACAGATTTAAACAACAAGAAAAATTTTGTCCGCAGTTTCACCTATCGCTTCAATCGGGTTGTGACGAAACTTTAAAGCGAATGAACAGACACTATGACTCCGCTTTTTACGAAGACTTGGTAACACGCATAAGAAATACTTTTGAAAATGCGTCAATTACCACCGATATTATGGTAGGTTTTGCAGGCGAAACCGAAGATGAATTTAAACAAAGTCTTAACTTTGCCAAAAAAATAGGATTTGCACGTGCTCATATTTTTGCTTATTCACGCCGCAGCGGAACCGTTGCAGCAGGTTTGAAATCACAGGTTACAAATTCCGAAAAGCAAAAGCGTGCCGCTTTAATGGCCGAAGTAACCAAAAAGACTGAAACAGAGTTTTTAAATAAACAAATCGGCAACGTCTACCCTGTCTTGTTTGAAACGCAGGAAAACAATCTCGCCGAAGGCTACACCCCAAATTATACACGTGTTGTTGTTGAAAACACCGAAATTCTTACAGGAAAAATAAAAAACGTTTTACTTGAATTTGTAAAAAGAGATTACTGTATAGGTAGAATAGTTGATTAACCGAAAAACAGAGACCATCATTACATTGATGATCTCTGTTTTGCAATATTTTTTCAAATTAATTATTTTCGATTTTTTAATAACTTTGAATTTTTTTATATTCTTTGCCAAATAGTCTAAAATGTGTATCGTCAATCAATTCGATCAGTTGATTTTTATTAAATTCATAAAAGCCCACGCCTTCGCCCTTAATTATTTTCAAATCGTCATCGGCAGTTGCTATTCCACTAATTTTTATTCCGCTAATTTCTATTTTTTCAGGTCCATCATAAGTCCCTAGATATCTACCGGGAAGAAACAAGCGGTAGTGGTTTGTAACAGTATCAATAAAATCTTCGTAACTTTCATAACATGATTTAGCATAAAAATTGCCCTTGTACTCATAATATTCTCCTGAGTTTCTAAGTTCCCTATCGTGTTCTTCCTGCTCTGCCTTAGTTATACTCGGACGTTTCCATTTACCTTGCAATTTATCAACCAAAACAAAACACTCGTTTGTTTCTAAAATGTTTTTACTGTCTAAAAAATCTATACATTCAGTAAAATAATTATACGATTCCAAATTATCTTCCGCTAACAATTGTTGTGCTTTGCAATAAGTTTGATAATTTTTTGAATCTTTAAAGTTTTTTGTTGTTAAAAAACAAACTTCAGCATTTTTAAAATCTTTATTTTCTACAAGTGAAACGCCTTTATTATAAAAAAGTTCTACGGATTTTTTGTCGAATTCAAACCATTTGCTATTAGAATATGATTTAGTTGCTTTTTCAATTTTTCCTTTAGACAAAAGATTTTTATAGTATGAAAATCTTCCAAAAGGAATAAAAGCAAAATATGTAAGCAAAAGCACTATAATTAAAGATATGCAAGAAATTGAAGTTATAACTGCACACTTTTTTGATTTTGCTTGCTTTCTTTCAACTTTTTCTTCAACTAAAGAACAATAATTTTCAAGTAGTTGTTTATAGTAGTCATCGGCATATTTAAGAGCCAAGTTAAAATCATCAAATTTGGTAAGTTTTTTGTTAAGAGTAGCGAGTTTTTCAAAATCGGATAATTTCATATCTGCTAATAATCTTCCGATATATGCTTTTGCTTTATTTTCGTTATTCACAATGGCAAAATCAAATATTTTTTTAGCCTTTTCCCATTCTTTAAGTTCAAGATATGCATATCCTCTATCTACATTAGAAACATTATCCTCTTGAACCGTTTCTAAAACATTACCGCAAAATGTACAATATTCGCTACTGTTAGGTATATTATTATTACAATGACTGCAAATCATTTTATATTCTCCTTTTTAATTTGGTTTTCAAAAACTCTGTTCGCACCGACACCCACATATTAAACCCGTTTGCCGTGTGAATGTAGTTGTTATTGGTTATAGAATAAATCAAAATATGATATTTTATTTTATCAAATCTTTAACCACTTCGCCTGCGATTATAAGCCCTGCTACGCTTGGTACAAACGGAACCGAACCTATAATATTATCGGCGTTTTGAATGGGAGTTTCTTTAGAATAGACAACCTTTAATTTTTTTATACCTTCTTTTTTTAGTCTAGTACGCATTACCTTGGCGAGCGGGCAGACACTTGTTTTGTAAATGTCGGAAATTTCAAGCATTTCGGGGTGGATTTTATTGCCTGTACCCATTGAAGAAATTACAGGCACACCGCACGCTTCTGCACGTTTTATCAGTTCAATTTTGGCACTTACGGTATCAATCGCATCAACAATATAATCAAATTCGGATAAATTTATACTGTCGGCATTTTCGGGCAAATAAAACATTTTATGCGTTGCAACAGTACATTCGGGGTTTATTTCGGCAATACGTTTTTTTGCAGTATCAACCTTAAATTCTCCTAAAGTTTTATGTGTGGCATACAACTGCCTGTTAATATTAGTAACATTAAATACATCGTTATCTATAAGGTCAACAGCCCCCACCCCCGAACGTGCAAGGGCCTCAACTGTATAACTGCCTACTCCGCCTACTCCGAATACGGCGACACGGCATTTTTTTAATTTTTTGATAGCATTTTCACCTAAAAGTGCTACAGTTCTTGTGTATTGATTTTCCATAATTATTCCTTTATTTTACTGTTTTATAAACAATAGGTTCTCTGCAAGGTGCTGCACCGAATAAAAGTGCCGATTTAAAGACTTCAGCGGCAGAAGTTAATTTATCTTTACTGTTTGAGTAAAGAGTTGCGATTTCTTCACCGAATGATACATAATCGCCCAGCGTTGCAGATAGTTTTATACCGGCGGTTAAATCTATATTATCGTCTTTTTTCAGTCTGCCTGCACCTAAAATTGCGGCGGCTGTTCCTATTTTTTCACAATTCATTTCGGTTATATAACCGCTTGTATCGGATTTGATTTTCATAATATATTCTGACTCGGCAAAAAGCGATGTGTCATCAATCAAAGCAACGTCACCGCCTTGTGCGGCTATCCATTCACGCATTTTAACAAAAGCAGCACCACTTGAAAGTGTTTTTTCAGCCGCAAGACAACCCTCTTGCTCTGAAATTCCTTTTGCTAAAGCAATCATATTACCTGCAAGTGCTACCGAAATTTCATAAAGGTCGCCCTTTTGCTTGCCGCGTAATACGTTTATTGCTTCAATTACCTCAAGACTGTTGCCTATTGAAAGTCCGAGCGGTTTATTCATATTGGTTATTAAGGCGGATATATTTCTTCCGCACATTTTACCGATTTTAACCATACTGTTTGCTAAAATTTCGGCATCGGACTTGGTTTTCATAAAAGCACCCGAACCGTATTTAACATCAAGAACAATATTTTTAGCACCCGATGCTAATTTTTTGCTCATAACGCTTGAGGTTATAAGCGGTATGCTTTCAACCGTTGCGGTTACGTCACGCAGGGCATAAATCTTTTTATCGGCAGGGGTTAAATTTCCGCTTTGAGTAACAACTGCTACGCCGACTTTGTTTACAATATTAAAAAATTCATTGCTTGAAAGGTTTGTTTTATAACCTGTTATCGACTCTAATTTATCGGCAGTACCGCCCGTAAAACCCAATCCCCTACCCGACATTTTTGCAACTTTGCCGCCGCATGCCGCAACTATGGGTGCTACAATAAGCGTAGTTTTATCACCTACGCCGCCTGTACTGTGTTTGTCAACCGACAAATCGCCAAAATAGGTTAAATCTACCGTATCACCCGACATTGCCATATATTGCGTAAGTGATGCGGTTTCGGATTCGGTCATACTGTTAAAATATATTGCCATAAGCAAAGCCGACATTTGATAATCGGGTATTTCACCGTGGGTATAGCCGTTTACAAAATATTTAATTTCGGAGTTGGTAAGTTCTCTACCGTCACGCTTTTTTGCGATAATATCATACATTCTCATAAAATCATATTCCTTTTAAATCGAACGAATTGGGCAAAAGTTCTTTCAAAGTATATTCTTCTAAGACATCAAATTCTGTCATAACATATATTTTAAAATCGGGAGTGCAAAACTCTGCCATAAACTGACGGCAAATTCCACAAGGGTAAAAGGTTTTACGCTCACCGTCTTTTTTACAGATTATGGCAATTGCTTCAAAATCACGTTCACCGTCACTTACGGCTTTTAAAAACGCGGTACGCTCGGCACAAACTGTTGCCGAATAAGAAGCATTTTCAACATTGCAACCCGTATACACTTTACCGTTTTTGCAAAGCAACGCCGCACCAACATTGCATTTTGAATACGGTGCATAAGAATTTTTCAAGACCGCTATTGCCAATTCGGACAATTCAAATTTATTCATAAATTTACCGCCGTTTCAAGTGAAAGTTTTATCATATCGGTGAAAGAATTTTGACGTTCTTCTGCGGTGGTTGCATCACCCGTTAAAATACTGTCGGATATTGTGCAAACCGTAAGTGCTTTTTTGTTGGCACGCAGGGCATTCATATAAAGTGCCGCGGTTTCCATCTCTACCGCCATAACCCCCATTTTTGCCCATTGTAGTGACGAACCGGACTCATCATAAAATGTATCGGATGTTAAAACGTTACCGACTTTTACGCCCAAATTAAGTTTATCGGCGGTGGCGGTGCAAACCTTTAACAAATCATAACTGCAAATGGGTGAAAAAGTTCCGTTTAATTCATATTGCATTGCATAATTTGAATTAGTGCAAGCACCCATTGCAATAACTATATCACGAATTTTAATATCGGGGTTTATTGAACCTGCCGAACCAACACGAATAATATTCTCGACACCGAATATATTAAACAGTTCGTAAGAATAAATAGCCATTGACGGCATACCCATACCGCTTGCCATAACCGATACAGGTTTACCGTTATATTTACCCGTAAAGGCATATGCCGCTCTTATAGAATTTATCTGTTTGACATCGGTTAAAAAGTTTTCTGCAATAAGTTTTGCACGCAACGGATCGCCTGGCATAATCACCGTTTTTGCAAAATCGTCGGGTGTGGCGTTTATATGAGGTGTAGGATATTTTTTCATTTTAAATTCCCCCTGCAAACTACTTATCGTATTTATCGCACAAAGCAGTTATTTGGTCGGCAAATTTTGCCAGTTCTTTGTTAGAACTTTCTTTGTTTTTGTTTATTACCGAAAGCAAACGCTGACCTGCAGCATAAAGCCGTGAAAATACCGTATCGGCACGGTGTCTGCCCTCGCTTTTGTTTTCTATACGAACTATTCTGCCTTTTTCGATGCAATCACCCGTTGCAAGATCGTATTTATCACCGCTAAAAGGTGCTATTGCAGTGACACCGAGTGTATTTTCTATTTCATTTGCAAAACTGTCACATACGGTATCGTTGCCGTGATTAACAAATACCGTTTTAACAGAATTGCTTATATTTGAAAGCCAATCAATTAACATATTTTTATCAGCGTGACCGCTTATACCCGTAAGTGTTGCAATGCGGGCATTAACATTAATTTCTTCACCGAAAAGTTTTACGGTTTTTTCGCCTTCAACCAATTTTCTGCCTATTGTACCCTCTGCCTGATAACCAACAAAAAGCACCGTACTGTCACCACGCCATAAGTTGTGTTTTAAATGGTGACGTATTCTGCCTGCTTCACACATACCAGATGCCGATAAAATAACCTTTGGTGACTCGTCAAAATTTATTGCCTTTGAATCATCTGAAGATACCGAAAGTTTAAGTCCTTTAAAACAAATAGGATCTATACCCTGTTCTAAAAGTTCTAACGTTTCAGCATCGTAATAATCAATAAGTCCCGAAGAATAAATATTTGTTGCCTCTACCGATAAAGGACTGTCAACATAAACCGAAAAGTTATCGTGATTTTTTATAAGGCGTTGCTCCTTGATTTCACGAATTAAATAAAGCATTTCTTGTGTTCTGCCGACTGCAAATGACGGTATTACAACATTGCCGCCGCGGTCAAAAGTTTCTTGTAAAACTTCGGCAAGTTGTGTAACATAATTAGGTCTTGCCCCGTGAACACGGTCGCCGTAGGTTGATTCAATTACAACATAGTCGGCAATGGGCGGTTTTGAAGGGTCATTTATCAGCGGTCGGTCAACATTACCGAGGTCGCCCGAAAATAAAATTCTTTTGGCGGTTTCGTTTTCGGTTATTTCAAACAAAATGCTTGCCGAACCCAAAAGATGCCCTGCATCTATAAATGTAATACGTATGCCGTCAAATATTTCGGCAGGTTGGTTGTAATCGTAATGTTCAAAAAGTTTTATGGTGTTTTCGGCATCTTTTAAAGTATAAAGCGGTTTGTATTCTTCGGCACCCGAACGTTTGGCTTTTCGGTTACGCCATTCTGCCTCAAATTCTTGTATATGAGCCGAATCAAGAAGCATTATACCGCACAATTTACGTGTTGCTTTGGTAGAATATATTTTACCTTTAAATCCGTTTGCCACAAGTGCGGGTATTTTACCCGAATGGTCAATATGTGCGTGTGTCAGGCAAACTGCATCAATATCGCACGGGTTAACGGGTATTTCACAATTTTCGTAAATATCGGCACCCTGTTCAAGACCGCAGTCGATAAGAATATTCTTACCGCAAGCATTAAGCAATGTACAAGAGCCTGTTACTTCGTGAGTAGCACCTAAAAAAGTTAACTTCATATAAAATACACTCCCCGATGATTATTTTCAATTTAATTTTATCATATTTAACTTATGAAATAAAGATAAATTTATTAA
>CAZUYL010000006.1:0-28068 GCA_964624945.1 uncultured Ruminococcus sp.
GCTTATAATATGATTGAATAATTGGCTGTATTGTATACGGCTTATAAATAGAAAGGAAGAACTTTGATGAAAAACAATTTGTCCAAAATCGGTAAAATTTTGTTGAGTTCGGTTGTTGCTTTGGCAATAATTGCGGTATCGTTGTTTACCGTAGCACCCGCTATCAACATTAACGCCAATGCCGCTACCGTAACTGACACGTGGGACGGCACACAGGCTACCGCCTTTGAAAGCGGTGACGGTAGTCAAGATAACCCATACATTATAAAAACTGCTGAGCAGTTGGCGTATATGGCACTCAGCAAAACACTTGACAGTGCCGATAAATATTTTAAGGTTGTAGATAACGCTGTGTTTGACCTTGCCGGTATGCAAGACGTAACATTGCAGTCAAATGTGGGTGATGTTAAGGCATCTACCAAAAACAGTGACCGCAATTGGAACACAGGCGAACACACAACTTTTTCAGGTCATTTTGACGGTAACGGTCTTGTAGTGTATAACCTTTATTCAAACGGCGGTTATGCAGGCCTTATTCCTGCGGCTAACACTAACAACACAGGCAAATCCGTATCATTTAAAAATGTTACGGTTGCAAGTTCATATATTAAGGGTTACCACTATTCAGGTGGTGTTCTCGGCTTGCTTTCTGCAAATACAACCGACAAAGCAGTTACATTTGAAAACTGTATTGTTAAAAACTGCTCTATAAGTGATGATAACAACACAAACACTGCTTGCTACAGAACATCAGGTATTTTGGTAGGTGATGTAGGTCACAACAAAGCAACTGTTAAAAACTGTATTTCTATAGATAACATTACATCTGCTTCTAATATAACAGGCGGTTTTATAGGTAACACATCGGCTTATTCACCCGATGCCGTTATTACTAACTGTATTGCTATAGGCAATTTGCCGTATTCTGTTAAAAACACAGGTTCATCAAAGGAATTAAACGATAAATCAACAAAAGCATCTTGCTATACAAACGTTTATACCGATCAGAATGTAAGCGATGTATATGCCGACAGTAATGTTAAACAAGTTTCTAAAGATAATATGAAGGGTGCTGCTGCAAGATCCAATATGACAGGTCTTGATTGGTCTGTATTTATTGCTTTTGACGGTGAATACCCCGATTTCAGATCAAATCACAAACTTACCGTAACCGAAGGCGATGCTTCAGGTCATAACGTTGTATGCAGTGACTGTCAAAAATCGGTTACCGAATCACACGTATTAAAAGAAGATGCAACAGGTAAGTACGAAAATTGCGAATGCGGTTTCAGAAAAGGCGTTACAAATAAAAAGGTTGTAAAATGGCAAGATACCACTTATGGAAATACGGTTTTTGCAAACTTTAATGCATTTATAGCAAGTATGTCGGGTGACGGTTCTGCCAAAAACCCATACATAATAAAAACCGCTGAGCAGTTGTTCTATCTTACAACTCAATCTGTGGCAAGTTATACCAAAGGTAAATATTTCAAGGTAGCCGATAATATTGAGGCGTTTGACTTTACACTTTTCTCGGGTGTTACCGAAAGCACAACATCGGCACAACTTGAAACCCTTAACGAAAGTTGGAACTGGAATAAATTTTACAGTGAATCGGGAACGTTTGAAGGTATATTCGACGGTAACGGTGCGGTAATTTACAACTACGGTAAAATGGGTAATAAACCCGGATTGTTCACCACAGTAGGTAACGGTGCTGTTATTAAAAACGTAACACTTAAAGCATGTATTTTCAAAGCAAAAGAAGGTACATACACCGAAAGTGCAGGTGCACTTGTAGGTCAAGTAAGCGGTTCTTGGGGCAGCAGTTTCACAATTGAGAACTGTGCTGTTATTAACTGCCTTGTTATAAGCGAAGGCAAAACAAATCAAACTAACGGTTGGTACGGTGCAGGTGCACTTGTAGGTGCTGCACCCGGATTTAAAGTTAACATTGATAACTGTTTAGTACGCGACACTTTGGTTAAAACACTATCTAAAGGTGTTGGTAGCAGCCTTATAGGCTTTAGTGCCCTTGCACCTTCAATTAAAAACAGCGTAGTTTTAGGTATTACACCTTACGCCACACTCAACGGCAATCTTTCGGCGATCGGTTCTGACGGTTGGAAAATCGACGCTATGGCAGCGGGTTCTAACTTTAGCAATGTTTATACCGATCAGCCTGTAGCCGACTCTAAATATGCACCCGAACAAATTAAGTATCTTACAACAAGTGAAATGAGCGGCAAAAACGCCCTTGATAATATGTCACTTGACTTTACAAATATTTGGTACGCTAACAACAAAACACCTGAACTTCAAATTTCACACAAACTTGTAGGTGCTCCCGATACCGAAAACGCATCAAGCGGTCACGTAGCAAACTGCACCGATTGTAATATGACAGGTGTAAACGTTATACCGCACGATTATGTTGACGGCGTTTGCCGTGTATGTGCTTACACATGTACACATGATGACGGCGACCTGCTTATATGGGTAGGTACTGTAAAAGGTAATTGCCTTACTGCTGATCAAGGTTATTACCATTGTGAAAAATGCGGATATATGAGTGCCGTTATGAGCGATCCTAACTTTACGGCAGGTCATACACTTGAAAAAGCAAGTAACGGTAAGCCCGCCGATTGCGGTAACGCAGGTGAAAAGGCATATTGGCGTTGCACAACTTGTCAGGGCATTTTCTTGAGTGATGATGCTATGTCAAGCGATGTAAAAACTATGGATGATGTAATCATTGCGGCTACAGGCAATCATACCCCTAAGGTAGACGATAATACAAATGAAAACATCTATTATATGGACGATGCTCAACACTCTAAAGTATGCGGTGTTTGCTATCAAAAATTTGATACCGAAAATCACACAGGCACATTTACACCTCAAGGTGCCGCAGGTCATACAGGCGAATGTGCCGATTGCGGTTACGGTGGTTTAGTTCCGCATACATTCGGTGATGACAATGTTTGTGACCTTTGCGGTTGGACTTGTACCGATCACGTAGCAAAAGACGGTGCGGTTATTCAAGAAGGCGATTGTACAACCGATAAAATAGTTGAACAGTATTGCAGCATTTGTAACACTGCTATGCCACAAAAAACCGTAAAGGCTCCCGGTCATAAATTGAGTGATGTTGCATACAAAGCACCCACTTGTACCGAAACAGGTCTTAAAGCACATCAACAATGTAATGTTTGTAAAAAATTGTTCTTAAACGGCAACGAAGTTACACTTGCCAATGTTACAATAGCCGCTACAGGTCACGATTATGAACTCACCGCAGGCGGCACACCCAAATATTATTATGACAACAGCGGTCACTGGTACATTTGTTCAATCTGCGGCGTTGTTGATAAAACCGCACACAACGTAGAAACCGACACAAAAACCTACAGCGGTACATACAAATTCTGTGAAGATTCCGAAGGTTACGGTTGCGGTTGGAATTCTTTTGAATACAATATTGAGGTAGCAGAGCAAAATATGGTTATTGACGCTTCGGCAAACGCATTCTCAAAAGATGTGATTTTCGATTACTTTGAAATCACCGAAGAAGATGCCAAGTTTGAAACTGTTACCGAACAACTTGAAAAAGCAGGTATAACCAACTTTGTAGCATACGATGTTTCACCAAGTGAAGCAATGGCAGAGGGTGGAACAGTCACTCTAACACTTAAGTTGTCGGCGATATTCGGTGAAGATACCGACCTTTACTATCTTGACACGGCTACAGGCGAGGTGCAAAGACTCAACGGTACAATAACCGCTAACGAAGACAAAAAGACCTATACCTTAGTAGGTACTTCTGATAAAGTCGGCGTAATTCTTGCGGCTACAATACCTCTTGAAGAAGAAACCGATACCGAAGACGGTTCTAACCTCGGCGGCGATTCGGGTAACGGCAACAACGGTGCCAACACCGATAACGGTACTGTAAGTCCTAAAACAAGCGATTCTATTTCAAATATATTTGTTTCTGTTGCATTGTTAACAGGTGCTGCATACGTAATCGGACGTAAAGCAAAAAGAATAGATTAATGTAATTTAAGATGCGGCAGTATTTAACTATAAACATAGGGTAAATACTGCCCGTTTTAAAGATAAAACCGTAAATATTAACCGTTTTTTCACATTTTTGGAATATTTGTAAAAAAATGTTGTTTTTTCTAAAAAAATAAACAAAAAGTGCGTAAGTATTCATAAACAAAATGCAAAATTAATGTTGTATTTTTGGTGAAAATGCATTATAATTATGGTGAAAAGTTTAATTGCTTATACAGTTTTGCAATTAAAGTCTGTGTATCTTTCACAGAAATAATTTTGAATTTTAAAAAAGGAGTTTTGACAATGTTAAACAAAACAAAACGAATTATTGCTTTGTTGCTGGCAATGGCACTTGTATTCACACTTGTTGGTTGCTCAAGCAATGAAGAAGAAATGTCGTCGGGCGGCATTGAATATGTTGACAACTTCATATATCAAGACGGCACCGGTGCGACAACAGGCGGTGACGCTACAACAGGCGGTGACGCTACAACAGGTGACAACGCTACAACAGGTGGAAACACCACTCCTATAGGTGGAGTTAACCCCGCTGATTACAAAGGCAAAACAATAGTTTTTGCTACAACAATTCTTTCTAAAGAAGACGAATCAGGCCCTGTTGTTGACGCTTTTGAAGAAAAGTACGGCATCACAGTTAAAGAAGTTCTCGTTGATAACATTATCACCAAAGTTGGCGGTATGATCGCTTCCGGTGAAAACGTTGACTGCATTCGTTCAAACGGTGACTTCCCTGCAGTTATGTCAATTATGCAACCGCTCACAGCGGCTAAACTTGACACATCTGATCCTATTTGGGACCAATCAATGTTCAAAACCACAACAATCGGCGGCGAACCTTACCTCTGCAACACTATCGGTAACATCTGGAACGAAGGTATCTGCGTAGTTTACAACAAAGGTTTGTTAAAACGTGCAAATGCTCATACTCCTGAAGAATACGACGCTGCAGGCAAATGGACTTGGGACGCTTTTGCTGAAATTGCTAAAGCAGTTAACAAACTCGACGGTGCATACGGTTGCTACTTTGAACCTGACCACGTACTCGGTACTGTAGGTTGCGGTATCTACGGCTATGAAAACGGCAAATATACAAACGGTCTTAACGATAAGTTCACCGAAGTATTTACAAAAATGGCTCAATGGAGAAAAGACGGCTTTGTAACCGACTCAGGTTTACATCAGTTCAGCACCGGCACTGTAGGTATTGTACCTGCTCTTGGTTGGGCACTTAAAAAGAACGGTTCACTCAGCACTATGAACTGGAATGACATCGGTTTCTACTATGCACCTTCTTGGGAAGAAGGCGGCAAACCTTACCTCACAGGTATGCTTAAAGGTTGGGGTCTTGTACGCGGTGCTAAAGAACCTGTTGCTTCGGGCTTGTTCTTGCGTTACTACCTCGATGTAAACAACTACAACACTTCAAGTGCATTTATTTCTGATGAAGCCGAAAAATTCTTCTTTGAATTTACCGATACATCTTCAGGCAAATATGCAGCATACACACCTTACTACACAAACGGTAGCCCCGGTACTTGCAACGATACAATCACCGGCGGTGTGTTTGAAAAATGGGATTGCTGGAACATTTCGTTTAACGATCCTTCACAAGTTTCTGCTCAACTTAAGAAACTTTCAGGTACCGTTGATAAAGCTGTTACTAACATTAACAGCCATGTTGCTAAAAACACCGGTATTACAAAATAAAGTTTAAACATTTATTAAACTCTTAAAAGGCTATGCCACTCCTCACAAATAGGAGGAGTGGCATAACAAGGTTATAAAAAGTTGTACATTACAGCGAAAGGATGATAGTTTGATGAAAAGAACTATTAATATTGGAAGAAGATTTATCACATTTCTTTCGGTATTTTCTATTCTTGCGGTGTCGGTTTTCTCGGTACTTGTAGGTGTAGACTTTACACCCAAAGCCGCAACATCAACTACCCCTGAAATTTGGGGCGGTTATGACAGCAATAAGTTGAACATTCAGTTCAACAGCGGTGACGGTAGTGCAATCAGCCCCTATATCATCGAAAACGGCGATCAACTTTTCCGCATGGTTAAAGACGGCGGTAAAAGTGCCAACGGCGAGCCTACTTTCTACAAACTCGCAAACGACATATATCTTAATGATGTAAGCAATTATAGTCAATGGCGTAAGTCAGGTTTTGACTCTTCAACACTCAATAACTGGATTGGCGGAGTTAACCTTGAAGAATGGGCAAGTTGCGGATTTGCAGGCACATTTGACGGTGACGGTCACTACATTTACGGTTTGTATGCAAGCGGTTACCGTGATGCATCGTTTATGCCCGGCATTAAAGACGGTGCAGTTGTAAAAAATGTTCATTTCAGAAATGCTTATTGCGTAAACACTAAGGGTGGCAGTAATGACAAAGAAGGCGAACCCGATACCAATAAGTTCTTAAATGATATGAAATTCGGTTCGGCAGCAGTACTTGCCGCTTGGACTTACAACGATCCGGCAACATTTACCGTAAATAACATCTCTATACGTGATGCTTACGTTGAGGCTACTTATTTCACATCGGCAATGTTCGGTGCAATATGGTACGGTTCATATCCTACCATTAAAAACTGTTTAGTTGCAGATGTAACACTCAACTCTACTGCCGACAAAGGTACTGCCGAAGGTGCTCTACTTAACCAATTTGCAGGTCATACAAGTGCAGGTTTGGTTGAAGACACAATCGTAGTCGACCTTAAAGTTTACGGTACCGATCACGACAATGCGTGGGGTGGTCACAATACACCTCAGGCTACCGAAATTTACACATTTAAAAACGTTTATTCTAACGTGGATCAGTATTTTGAAATTAATCACACCGATAAAGGCGTATGTAAATTTACCGAAACCGAAGTTACCAAGGTTAAAATCGGTTATCTTAAAGATTCAAAAGCCAAAGAAAAACTTGATTTGTCTTGGGACTACAACTGGAAAACGGTTGAAGGTGATTATCCGTTACCGCTCAAAGAATATATTATTCCTACAGGTGACGAATATTACCAAAACGGCGGTCCTAAATCGAGTGAAGATTATTGGGACGGCACAGCCGCTAAACACTTTGCGGCAGGTACAGGTACTGCTGATGACCCGTATTTGATTGAAACTTGCGAGCAGTTTTATGCTATGGTTACAAAACTTAACGCTTCGGGTTATTACAAAATTGCAGACGGCGTAGAAGCACTTTACTTTAACGATGTTAAGGGTTTGTCGTATTCAGAATCACTTAACGTGTTTAAATCAAACAAAAGCAAACTCTATGCCCCCGGCGAGTCAAATAACTTTAGCGGTTATTTTGACGGAAATGGCGTAACTTTCTACGGCATTAAGTCTACAGGCAAATTGCGTGCAGGTCTTATTCCGCAGGCTGGCAATGCCACACTTAAGAACTTTACTGTTAAAAATTCTTATTTCAAAGCAGATGACGGCAACGGCGATTCTACAAAAACCGAAGGTGCCGCAGCAGTTGTTGCCGATTTAGGCACAAGTGTTACCGTTACTTTGCGTAATATTTCAGTAACAGATTGTTATGTAAACAGCGTTAATTATGCTTCAGGTCTTGTGGCATGTTCACACGTAGGCGGTTGCGTATTTATTGACGATTGTATCGTTTCGGGCGGCGAAATTATGTCGGATAAAGGCAGCACAAATCACGCTGCGTTTATTGCAGGTTCGCTTGGCAGTACACACTTAGTAACCAACTGTATTTCTTTGGGCGTTTACCCCGCAGCAGATAATACACAGTCTTATTTAAGTTCTTACAAAAACGTATTTACCGATTATGAAGAACCTTCAGCAATTGTTAAAGAAAACATTTTGGGCGTTACAAAAGCCGAAACTTCCGCTTTAATTGGTGATACTGTTACAGCAACTGCATATATGTTTGACTGGGCTAACACTTGGCAGGCTAATGCGGATGCAGTACCTACATTGCGTAAGCACGTATCTGTTTTAGGTACACCCGGTACTGCTTGGAGCGGCAATGTTGCTGACTCTTACGCAGGTGGTAACGGTTCTAAAAATAATCCGTATCAAATAGATACCGCAGAGCGTTTGGCTCAAATGCTTAAATATTGTGAACCGAGTTCATACTATGCTTTAACCGCTGATATCTATATCAACGATACAACCGACGCAAATTGGACTTCTAACGCAGTTAATTGGTACACATCAAACGATGTTTACGGATTTACAGGTATTTTTGACGGTAACGGTTACACCGTTTACGGTCTTTACAATGCCGGCGTTCCGTCTGGTGTTTATACAGGTCTTATTCCTGCGTTAGACTCAGCGGGTGAAGCACGTAATGTTAAGGTTGACAAGGCTTACATTTCGGGTGAAGCAGGTTCGTACATCGGTGCCGTTGTAGGTGCCGTTGCTGATAACGCAACCAATGTTACAATTTTGCGTGCAGCAGAGGTTGGCTCTGATGTTGTGCTTACAGGTGCTGCAAATGCAGGCGGTATTGTAGGTCGTGTAGGCTTTACAAAACTTCGTATGGACAACAGCATTTTCAAAGGCACAATTTCGGCAACAGGTTCTGTTGGCGGTTTGGTTGGCGAAGTTACAGGTCGACTTGAAATTAAACAATGCATATCGGCAGGTGTTGCACCGTTTGTATCAGACGCTAACATAAAGGCCGAAGGTATTTATACCGATGCTAACTGTGCTCTTAGCGGTGTTACAGTTCTTGAAACCGTAAAAATGCAGGGCAATAACGCATCCACTTATATGACTGCTCTTGATTTTACTGATGTTTGGGCAGTAGTTGATAACGATTATCCTGTACCGACATATAGAGTTAAATCTTTTGACGGTGTTCAGGGTGAAGTTTGGACAGGCGAACTTGCATCTAACTTTGCAGGTGGTGACGGTACTGCCGAAAATCCGTACTTAATTGCAACAGGCGAACAGTTGGCACTTGCAATTTCTTGCTCAAACGGTAACGGTACTGGCGGCACAAACTACAAATTGGTTTGTGACATTTTGCTCAACGATGTTGCTGATGATTTGTGGCAGGCAAAAGTTGGTTGTAACACTTGGTTGCACAGCAACGATTTAGGATATTCAAGTTTCTCATCTAATCTTGACGGTGACGGCTATGTAGTATTTGGTATGTACTACAACTACAAAGTTACACCTCAAAATTCTTATCTCGGATTAATTCCGCGTATCGGCGGTTCGGCTACAATTAAAAATATAGGTATATCACAAGCCTATATTAAAGCCGCAATAGGTGACGATTCTGTTTATGCAGGCGGCTTATTCGGTATGGGTAGTTCGTTCTACGATTTCTACGGCAAAAAAACTGGTATCTCTGATACCGTTGGTGATGAATTCTTAATCCCCGGTGACACAACACCTACAAAATTGCCTTCATTTACAAACTGTTTTGTTGACAACACTTGCTACATTGAGGCTAATGCCGCAGCAGGTATAGGTAACCCGGGTGGTGCCATAATTATTGTTCGTGACTGTTATGTAACCGCAACCTTAAAGGGTAAAGACTCTTCAACCGGCGGCCTTATAGGTAACCAATGGTCAGGCGGTTCACGTATTTACAATTCACTTTCATTACCGCAGACCGATATTTTACCGTCGGCAGGTACACATCAATGGGCATCAGGTGAAGGCGACGCAACCTATGCTATTGAAAATCTTTATTACTATGGTAACAAATCCATATACGGTGCTACACGTATTAAACGCCCGCAATGGCGTGTCGGCGAAGAGGCAAAAACCGCAATGCCCGCACTTGATTGGGAGTCAACATGGCGTGTAGAACAAGAAGGTACACCTGTTTTACGTATTTTTGATAAACCCGGTAGAAGTGCTAGTCTTTTCTCGGATAAATCTTATTTGATTGAAGATTCGCAAATCAACTTTATAACAGGTGCTTCCGATGTAGAAGTTCCTGCAATTACAGGTCAACCGTATTCACCGGTTACATTACCTACACCTACAAGACCCGGTTACGTGTTTACAGGTTGGTATTCATTCTCGGATATAACACTTTTGTATCCTTACGATTACTTCCTCTCGCGTGATATTAACCTTTATGCAGGTTGGAAACAGGTTGGTGTAATACAAGGATTTGAAAATTACACATTCTCTGATTACGATTGTGACACAGAACTTTGGAACTACAATAAGCCCGGTTCACGTGGCGGTTACAACGTTGAATATGCACATTCGGGTACTAAGTCAATGCAGTTGCTTAACAACTCTAAAGGTTCGGCTACTTTGCTTATTAACTATGACGAATGGTTAACAGTAGGTCAGAATTATCAAATGACATTCTGGGTTGCTACCGACAGTGCTGATAATGGTGAAGTTACATTGTCACTTATTCAAAATAATCATCCTGATTATTTAAATACCGAAGTTAGCAGCGAAAAAATGGTAACCGTAACAGGTTTACAGGTTGGCGAGTGGAAACAGTATTCATACAGTTTCAACGCACAAACCAACTGGGTATCTATTAAAGCTGACGGTAACGCAAGTCTTTATATTGACGATGTTGTTATTGCTCCTGTTGGCGAAATCGTTAACGATAACTATGTATCGGGCGGCGACAACAGTATTAGTTCACCAAAAACTTCTGACACATTAACCGTATCGGTTGTTATTGCGGCAATTATGTCTTGTGCCGTAATCGCAGTTATCTCAAAGAAAAATCTTGTTGAGATTATTGATAAAGACTAAGGAAAGGAAGGACTATAATGAAACTTAATATTTCCGCAAAAAGAATAATCTGTTTTTTACTTGCAGTCCTTATGGTACTTTCCGTTACAGGCTGTAAAGAAAACAAGAAAAAGAAAAAGAAGAAGGTAGTTGTACGTAACAACATTATCGTCAACACACCTGAAGAAGATAATAACGATCAGGTAGTTTCAGATTCGAATAACAACGATTTTGTTGAAAATGTTACAACCCGTGCAAAACGTACTCTTCTTAAAAAAGAGGAAGAAGCCGAGGCGGTTTCATTTGACGAATTGCACAAAGAGACCTTTACACCCGAATTTACATCACAAAATGTTGATTGGGAAGGTCCTAACGGTTATGTAATTGTTTATTCAACTGCCAAAGATAAAAACGGTGCATCAACCAATGCCCGTGTTTTAGCCGAAAAATTAAAAACATTTTTCAAAGACAATGACAACGTATCGCTTGAGGTATACAAAGATACCGATGCAGCACTTACCGGCAATGAAAAAATGATTTTGGTAGGCGATACCGCTTATAAAAAATCATCACTTTCAGAAAAAGATTTTGCCGTTACTTTACTTGGCAACGGCAACCTCTTCTTTGAAGGCGGCCATAGTGTAATGGTTGAAAAAGCGGTTGACTGGTTTAGAACAGTTAAGCGTGAAAACGGTAAGGTTGCTACACTTAGCGGTAGTTCAGATGACTTTGCATCTACACTTACGTTAGACGGCAAAAATTACGTTTATGTATGGGGCGATGAATTCGACGGCAGCGAACTCGTTGATGATTCAAAATGGGGCATCGGCAATCATATGCCGCAATGGTCTGACCTTGAGTACATTGACACCAAAGACGTTTGCTATGTTGAAAACGGCAGACTCAGAATGACAGGTATACGCTATTTGTCAGAAGACAGCGGTGATATTGGCTGGGCAACCTGCGGTTCTTATGACACCGAAAAAACAATGGCAATCAGCGGCGGTTACTTTGAATTTAACGCAAAAATATCATACACAAAGGGTATTTTGGCTCCGTATTGGTTTATGAGTAACCCTGAAGTCGGTCTTTGCATTCCGCGTGAGCAGTACAGAGCACCTTGGAATATAGAACTTGACTTCTTTGAAACATTTGCCAACGGTGACACTTGGGATGTTAGTATACATAAATACTACAAACCTTACAATGTAACTATTGACGGTGTAAATTACAACAACGGCATTACTTACAAGGATAAAGACGATGATGGCAAAACCATCAACGAAATGTACCTCAACGGTGAGCCTATGTCAGGTAAAATTAAGTGGAGTGAAAGTCAGTACGCTAAATACGGTACTATTACAAGTTGGCGTAATTTCTATTCCGCTGAAGAAGATGCTAAACAAAAGTATACTTTTGAAGGCGATGAACTTAAAAACCTCAACGACAGTTACCACAAATACGGTATACTTTACACCGATGCAGGTTATAAAATGTATATAGACGGTAAATGCTGGCTCGAACGTGATTGGGACACCAATTGGGACGGCGGCGACTGCAACAACAACGGTGGCTTTGGTTATAATTTGTATTACTACTTTATTATGAACCAACATCTCTACACACCGGGTAGCGGTAGCAGAGGATTTGATTCCGATTTACACGTTGACAATACTACATTGCCGATTTCTTCTTGGGTAGACAGCGTTCGTTTCTATCAACTTTCAGATGCAATAAACGTTATTTCACCCGCTTTTGCAGAATAATATTTGTTTAATATTTAAAAAATCACCCATAATAATATGGGTGATTTTTTTGAGCAAAAAGAGTAAAAGATTTTTAAAAAGCATATTTGTATTTTTTGTTTGTACGCTGCTGTTTTGTGCAATATCTTATTTTTACCTAAATTACAACATCAATAAAACCAAAACCGATGCCGACATTAAAGATTATACCGTGCCGTACAAACAAAAGCCGAATAACTGCTCGGTATCTTTTGTTTTGCCGGAAGAAGACGCAATAATGTTGTATCTCGATTTTGAAAATACACAAATAAGGGTATTAAATATTTCGGATTTCGAGAGTAATAGTGAATATTACGGCTATACGGTGGATTATACCGTGCAATTAAATTATGAGTTGATGTCAAACTTAATCGACAGGGTAGGCGGTGTAAACTTAAAAATAGGTGAAGAACCGCTACGGTATACGGGTGTTCAAATTAAGCAACTTTTGGAATACGGGTACGCAGATGACATTAAAAATACACTGACAAAAGAGGTATTTGCCCAAATTGGTAAAAACGGTATCACAACTGCCGATTTTATTTATTTGCTCGAAAATTCCGAAAACAATTTATCAATTACCGACTGCATTTATTGGTACGATTATATAGGTGATATGTGCAAAAATATAAACTATGTTAATTAATGTTTAATAAAAACAAACACCGCTAAAATCTGTTGATTTAGTGGTGTTTGCGTTATAATTACAAACTGTTAAATTTAAATTTTATTTTTCATTGGTATGATTTGCCGTAAGATTTAATTGCAACAACATATCAAGATGTGCCTCACAGTCAAGATAATGACCAAGCACCTTGTTGTCGCGTTCGGTACCGTTCGGTGAATATGCACGACCTATAAAATCGTGATATTCATCTCTTACGCTTTCGCAGTAATCGGCATAGCCTTTACGGTAACTGCCGTCAAGCATACTTTGATCAAGCATTTTCATAAGTTTGAGGGTTTTTTTAAGCGTTTCACCCTTTGACAGTTCAATGCCCGATGCATCAGCCGTTACGTTTATGGGTATTCGCTCTACTGTGTTGTCAACGGTGTCGTATCTTAACGCAAATGCATTATTCCAATGCGGATAGGCATCACTTACGGGGGTAGTGAAATGGAAATTACCCTGACCGTAATATATGTGAGAACCTTTGTATTCTTCGCTGCAAGCGATACAATGGCAATGTTGACAAAGCACTATATCGGCACCTGCATCTACGAGTGCGTGGGTAAGTTTTAACATTCGGGGTGACGGGTATTGACAGTTTTCTTTACCGCCGTGATAAATTACAATAACACGGTCACATTTCGCCTTTGCGTTTCGCACATCGGATATTGTGTCATAGCAGTCATACGGGCGTGAACCCATACGGTCTTCTAAAGCGTAAGAATATTCGTGTTCGCAAACACATACAAAGCAAACCTTTTCACCGTTTTTTTCTACGGTATAATTTTTGCGTGAATCCTCGTAATTTTCACCAAAGCCGGTGTAATCAATTCCAACTTTATCAAGTACGGATACGGTGTCTTTATAACCCTTAATTCCGTAATCGAAAATATGATTGTTTGAAAGACCTACAAGATTTATGCCAACCTGTTTCATAACTTCGGCTGCAACAGGTGTGCCACGCAAACACGGACCGAATTTTTCAATGCCAACATCACTTTCGGTTAAGGCACATTCAAGATTAACAAAGTTAACATCGTTGCCGTCAAAAAGTGAAATAGCATCGGTAAAAAGCGTTTTAATATCTTTGTTTTCAAAATACGGATTGCTTGTAGGTGTAGGACTGAAATCACCCATTAACATCAGTTTCATAAACGTACCTCAAATGTAATCTTTTAAAGTTGATAGGTCCAGTTGTAAGTGTCTTCAATTTTGCCCCATTGAATACCTGTTAAGGTGTCATAAAGCATTTGAGTTACTTCACCTATTTCACCGTTGTTTACGGTGTATTTTTGCTCTTTGTAGCAAAGTTCACCAATAGGTGATACAACAGCCGCAGTGCCGCAACCCCAAGCCTCTTCAAGAGTGCCGTTTTGCATAGCGAGTGACAATTCATCAACGCTAAGCAAACGTTCGGTTACTTTGTAACCCTTGTTGCGTAAAACTTCGATACAAGATTTTCTTGTAATACCGGGCAAAATAGAACCTGAAAGCATAGGTGTAATGATTTCGCCGTTAATTTTAAACATAACGTTCATTGCACCAACTTCTTCAATATATTTACGCTCAACGCCGTCGAGCCATAATACTTGAGAATAGCCTTTTTGTTCGGCACGTTCGCCTGCACGGTTACTTGCGGCATAGTTGCCGCCGCATTTTGCGTAACCTGTACCGCCGCGAACGGCACGTACATCTTCATCTTCAATCATAATTTTAACAGGGTTTATGCCCTCTTTGTAATAACTGCCTACGGGTGAAGCAATAATCACAAATGTTGCGTTGTGTACTGCGTGAACACCTAAACTTTCATCATTACCGAACATAAACGGACGAAGATAAAGTGAAGTGCCTTCAGCCGAAGGTGTCCAATCCTGCTCAACCTTAACAAATTCGGTAAGAACCTGCATAGCAATATCTTCGGGGATTTGCGGCAAACAGAGGCGTTCTGCCGAGTTGTTTAAACGGCGAACATTTTCAATAGGTCTGAAAAGTTGAACCTTGCCGTCTTTACGGCGATATGCTTTAAGACCTTCAAAAATTTCGGAACCGTAGTGAAGTACGGTTGAAGCAGGGTGAAGTGAAATGTTAGCAAACGGAACAATTCTTGCATCGTGCCAACCGTTTTCACGTGAGTAGTCCATCATAAACATATGGTCGGTAAAAATTTTACCGAAACCAAGGGTTGAACTGTCGGGCTTTTCTTTTAAAACATCAGCCTTAACAAATTTAATATCCATAAAAAATACCTTCTTAAATTAATTGTTAGCTCCGATTTCGATTGCTTTTAAGTTGATGTCAAGCATATCGGCTTTTTTAGGCGGAATAACCTTTGAAAGCACAGACTTAATTTCATCTACGTTGTAATCGTTTGTAACCTTGAGCAATTTGCCTAAAATAATCATATTAGCGAGAGACTGTTTGCCCATTTCACTTGCAAGTGTAGTTGCGGGAATATAGTAGGCATCAATGTCGGTGCGGGTTGATTTGGCTTCAATAAGGCTGGAATCGGCAATAACGATGCCGCCCGATTTAACCGTAGGTTCAAATTTTTCAAAAGAGGGTAAATTCATTGCGATTAAAACGTCGGGTTGAGAAATAATCGGTGAGCCGATTTCTTCATCGCTGATAATAACGCTGCAACTTGCTGTGCCGCCACGCATTTCAGGACCGTATGAAGGGAGCCAACTTACGTTCTTGTCGGCATACAAGCCTTTGTAAGCCATAATTTTACCTGTAAATAATATACCTTGACCGCCAAAGCCCGAAAGCAAAATTTGTGTAGTCATTATTTTGTTTCCTCCTTTGCGGATCTGTCTTTATAGCAACCAAGCGGATAATATGGAAGCATATTTTCTTCAAGCCATTTAAGAGCATTTTGCGGTGTCATACCCCAGTTTGTAGGGCAGGTTGATACAACCTCTACAAGTGAGAAACCTTTGCCGTCAATTTGATTTTGGAAGGCTTTTTTGATTGCTTTTTTAGCATTTCTTATGTTTTTAACGTTGCTTACGGTAACACGCTCTAAATATTCGGGTCCGTCAAGTTCAGAAAGCATCTCGCAAACTTTAATTGGAAAACCGCAATGGTTAGTGTCTCTGCCGTAAGGTGAGGTTTGTGTAACCTGACCGGGTAGTGATGTAGGAGCCATTTGACCGCCTGTCATACCATAGATTGCATTGTTTATAAATATAATTGTTATGTTTTCATTGCGGGCAGCAGCGTGTACGGTTTCAGCCATACCGATTGATGCCAAGTCGCCGTCACCTTGATAGGTAAATACAATATGATTTTCAGGGTCAGAACGTTTAACGCCTGTTGCAACTGCCGGTGCACGACCGTGTGCTGCCTCAATCATATCACAGTTAAAATAGTTATATGCAAATACCGAACAACCAACAGGTGCAATACCTATTGTTTTGCCTTCAATACCCAATTCGTCGATAACTTCGGCTACAAGACGGTGAACAATACCGTGGGTACAACCGGGGCAGTAGTGCATCGGTGTATCGGTGAGTGCATGCGGTTTATCAAATACTACCATTATTTTGTACCTCCGTTTGCTTTTTTGATTGCTTCAAGTACCTGTTCTGGTGAAGGTATCATACCGCCTGCACGGTTGCAAAGCGTTACGGGAACCTTACATTCAGAAGCTAATTTAACATCTTCAATCATTTGACCCATAGAAAGTTCTACCGAAATGATTTCTTTTACGTGTTCGGCTGCTTTTTTGAACGGAGCATTCGGGAACGGCCATAATGTAATAGGACGGATAAGACCTACTTTTATGCCCGATTTACGTGCTTCGTTAATGGCGTTTTTGGCAACACGTGCTGCAATACCGAATGCCGCAATACAAATTTCGGCATCGTCCATCATATACTCTTCGTACATAGTTTCGTGTTCTTCTATGTAATGATATTTTTCATAGCGTTCAAAGTTGAGAACTTCGAGTTCGTCGGGTTTTAAGAAGAGTGATGTAACTATGTTGTGTTCACGCTCTTGCTTAGTACCTGTTGTAGCCCACGGCTTTTCAACCTTTTCGGTTATGTTGTAATCAAGAGATACGGGTTCCATCATTTGACCCATAGTGCCGTCGGCTAAAATCATAGAAGTCATACGGTATTTGTCGGCAAGGTCAAAACCTTTAACGGTAAGGTCAGCCATTTCTTGAACAGAAGACGGTGCTAAAACTATCATTTTAAAGTCACCGTGGCCGCCGCCTTTAGTAGCCTGAAAATAGTCTGATTGGCTAGGTTGTATACCGCCGAGTCCGGGACCGCCACGTTGTACGTTAACTACAAGAGCGGGCAAATCGGCACCTGCAAGGTATGACAAGCCTTCGCTTTTAAGCGATATACCTGGGCTTGATGATGATGTCATAACACGTTTACCTGTACATGAAACGCCGTATACCATATTTATTGCGGCAATTTCGCTTTCTGCCTGCAAAAAGCAACCGCCGATTTTAGGCATTTTTTTAGCCATATAAGCCGCAACCTCTGTTTGCGGTGTAATCGGATAACCGAAATAATGCATACAACCTGCTTTAATAGCGGCTTCGGCAATAGCCTCGTTACCCTTCATTAAAATTTTATCTGCCACTTTTTACACTACCTTTCTACTTTTATAATACAATCGGGGCACATTGTTGCACATGCCGCACAACCTACGCAAGCCTCTTGGTCGGTTATTTCGGCAGGGTGGTGACCCTTTTTGTTAATCTTGTTTGCGGCAAGTCTGATAAGACCTTTAGGGCATGCATCAATACATAGTCCGCAGCCTTTACAGTTGTCGGTTTTAAAGGTTAATTTTGCCATATTCATTACTCCCTTTTTTATTATTAAAAATTAAATGGGTTTTGCCTGAAGGTTAAGGGGCAACAGATTGTCGATTTTGTTTGACAGGCTGTCAAATAAATCGGCTTTTACGGTAGTCATAACAACAGGCAATCCGCTAGTTGACGATACCTCGTTGGCGTAGTCCATTGATTTTATAACATCTTGTGCGGTGGTTTCTTCACCGATGTTCGAATTATTTATAATTCCCGTAAATTTAAGTTTGCAAGCAGTTTCAATTTCACGCATAACTTCAACCGTAGACTTTGCATCGGGTGTTAATGGGCGGTAGCCGTTAATTACCATAAGCATATCAAAATTATCTTCGGCTTTAATTTCGGGAACAAGACGGCCGAGAGCATATGCACCGCGGTCATCACCGCCTACATCTATAACCGCTTTTATGCTTTTGTCGGCGGTAAGTCGGTATATATCGGCGGGTAGGGCGGGAATGTCAACGTTGGTGTTGGCATACTCAGAACAGATAAGTTCTATGCCGTGCTTGTTAAAATCGTTAATGCTGTCTTTAGTGCGGAAATAAGGGTTTACTATATCAAGATCCGCTACAACGGTATTGTTGTATTGCTCTTTAAGTTTGATTGCAAGATTTACCGCAACATTTGTTTTGCCGCTGCCGTAATGACCGCAAAGTATAATAAGTCGTTTTAAATTGTTCATAAAATCACACTTTAAAGTTTATTTCTTTGTATTTTGCCGCTTACGGTTTTCGGTAAACTTTCACGGAATACTACAATACGCGGATATTTGTACGGTGCGGTGTGCTTTTTAACGTAATTTTGTATTTCAAGTTTTAGTTCTTCAGAAGGTTCGGTGCCGTCTACCAAAACAATACTTGCTTTTACAACCTGACCGCGAACTTCATCGGGAGCGGCAGAAACACCGCATTCAAGAACATAGGGCAATTCCATAATAACGTTTTCAATTTCAAATGGTCCTATACGGTAGCCCGATGATTTAATAACGTCATCAACACGTCCGACATACCAATAAAATCCGTCTTCATCACGCCAAGCGGTATCACCTGTGTGGTAGTAACCGTCGTGCCAAACCTCACGGGTTTTGGCTTCATCACCGTAGTAACCGGTAAACAGTCCGCAAGGGGCACCGTCTTTTACGTCAACAACAATTTCACCAACCTCACCGTCGGGTACATAGTTGCCGTCTGGGTCAACCAAGTGAACATTGTAAATCGGAACAGGTTTGCCCATAGAACCGATTTTGTGCGATGCACCTATAAGGTTGCCTATAATCATTGTGCTTTCACTTTGACCGAAACCTTCAATTATCTGAAGACCTGTAGCCTTTTCAAACTGACGGTAAACTTCGGGGTTAAGTGCTTCGCCCGCAGTAGTCATATGCTGAACAGAAGAAAAATCGTATTTTGAAATATCTTGCTTAATCATCATACGTAACATTGTAGGCGGTGCACAAAATGTTGTTATTTTGTATTTTGCAAACATAGGCAAAATATCAGCCGCATCAAAACGGTCGAAATCGTATACAAATGTTGCCGCTTCACAAAGCCATTGACCGTAAAGTTTGCCCCACATTGCTTTAGCCCAACCTGTATCGGATATGGTGAAATGTAAGCCGTCGGGGTCAACGTTGTGCCAATATTTAGCGGTGTGAAAATGTCCAAGAGGATATTTGTGATTGTGAGCGGCAATTTTAGGATAACCCGATGTACCCGATGTAAAGAACATAAGCATAAGGTCATCACCGCAGGGTGAGTCTTCGGTACGTTCAAAACGTGTGCTAAACAGCGGATATTCTTCATCAAAGCATTTCCAACCGTCACGTGTGCCGTTTACTATGATTTTATTTTTTAAACCGTCATAACCCTTAGCGGCTATGTCAACCTGTTCGGCGGTGTCGCCGTCGGCTGTGCAAACAATAGCACTAACGCCTGCTGCTTTGAAACGGTATTCAAAATCGTGAACAAGAAGTTGGTTTGTGGCGGGTATTGCAATGGCACCGAGTTTGTTAAGTGCTAACATACAGAACCAGAACTGATAGTGGCGTTTAAGCACCAACATTACGCGGTCGCCCTTTTTAATGCCCATTGATTTAAAGTAGTTTGCAGTCTGGTTAGATGCCTTTTTAATATCTTTAAATGTAAAGCGGCGTTCGGTTTTGTCTTTAGAAATATGCAACATTGCAAGTTTTTCGGGGTCACGGTCTGCCAAAGCATCAACCAAATCAAACGCAAAGTTGAATTTTTCGGTATTTTTGAATTTTATTGATGTTGGTGTGCCGTTTTCGTTTTCGGTGACATCGACATAATTAAGATAAATTCTGTTCTTTTTATCTCTTGCAGAAATGCGGTTATCGGCAATTTTTGTTGCCGCTTGCAGTTCGGGTATGGGCTCGCCTGTGGGGTTTAGAACTATTGCGTAAAATTTACAGTCTTTACCGTTTACGGCAATCATACCGTGCGGTGTGTCAGAGTCAAAGTAAATGCTGTCGCCGGGGCCTAAAACTTCACGGTGTTCACCAACCTGAACCATAAGGTTGCCTTCAATAACAATGTCACATTCCTGACCTGCGTGGGTGGTGAGTTCTATGTCTTTTTGCTGTGCTTCGCTGTCAAAAACGCTGTGAACGTAAAGCGGTTCGGCAATTCTGTCACGAAAAGCATAAGCCAAGTTATAATAGGTCATACCGTGTGCGTGCGAAACTTTTTGACCGTTGCCTGCACGTGTAACCTTGTAAGACGCTAACTTAGGGCTTTCACCCTCAATAATATCGGTTACGTTTACATTTAAAGCCAAGGCACAACGGTAAATAAAGGCAAAGTTTAAATCGCTTTTGCCAGATTCACATTCTATGTACTCTGTTTCGCTGACGTCGGTTTTGACTGCCATTTCTGCGGTGGTAAGGCCTTCAAGTTCGCGTAGGTCTTTGATACGGCCTGCCATTTCTCTGATTTTGTAGTCAAGTGCGGTAATTTGTTCCATTTTTTCAAAACCTTTCTTTCGGGGAGGAAACAAAAAAGCACCCGCCCCAAAGTTATGACTTTGAGACGAGTGCCGAAATTCAGTCACCCGCGGTACCACTCAAATTGCAGTAGATACTGCCACTCTTGGAATCTAACAATTCCTATGCATTTACGCAGCAATCACGGGAAGATTCTACTAATCGCCGCGGCGATGTTCTTTCTTCCGACTCGGAAGTTACAACACAATCTGCCTTTGGTAACTTGCACCAACCGTTACCTCTCTGAAAAAGAACTGATGACTGTGTACTCTTCGTCAATGTCTTTATAACACAATTTAATATATCATAACTTAACTGTTTTGTCAATGATTTTTATAATTTATTACGCTGAATTTTACCGCTTATAGTTTTTGGAAGTTCGTCACAGAAAACAACAAGTCGTGGGTATTTATAAGGTGCGGTATGGGTTTTAACATACTGTTGTATTTCTTTTTTTAGTTCTTCTGTGGGTTCGGTTCCCTTAGTAAGCACAATGCTTGCCTTTACAATTTGACCTCTTACTTCATCAGGTGCTGCTGAAACGCCACATTCAAGAACATAGGGCAATTCCATAATTACACTTTCAATTTCAAAAGGTCCTATGCGGTAACCCGAAGATTTGATAACGTCATCTATACGGCTTACATACCAGAAGTAGCCGTCTTCATCACGCCAAGCGGTGTCGCCTGTGTGATACATACCGTCGTACCAAGCATCGTCGGTTTTTTCTTTATCAAGGTAATATTCTTTAAACAGTCCGCAGGGGATACTGTCATCTGTGTGGATAACAATTTCTCCTACTTCACCGTCGGCTACGGGGTTGCCGTCGGGATCTACGATATCAACTTTATATTGCGGTGATGCTTTACCCATTGCACCGATTTTAGGTGTTGTACCTCTTAAATTGGCAATGGTGAGTGTTGTTTCGGTTTGACCGAAACCTTCCATTATTTGAAGACCTGTAGCCTTTTCAAATTGCTTGAAAACTTCGGGGTTAAGTGCTTCACCGGCGGTGGTCATATGGTGAATTGAAGAAAGATCGTATTTTGATAAATCCTCTTTTATAAGCATACGCAACATTGTGGGCGGTGCACAGAATGTAGTGATGTTGTATTCTGCAAACATTGGCAGAATATCCGACGCATCAAAGCGGTCAAAGTCGTAAACAAATACTGCACCTTCACAAAGCCATTGACCGTAAAGTTTGCCCCAAAGCGATTTACCCCAACCTGTATCTGAAATGGTAAGGTGTAAACCGTCACGTTCACAACAATGCCAATATTTTGCGGTTATAAAGTGACCGAGTGCATATGTGTGTTTATGTGCTGCCATTTTAGGATTGCCCGTAGTACCCGATGTAAAGAACATAAGGGCGGTATCGTCACCTGCAGATGCATTTTCAGGGCGTTCAAATTTGCCTGTAAACAGTTTGTATTCGCTGTCAAAATCGTGCCAACCGTCACGTTTGCCGCCAACCATTATAAGATTTTTAACGCAATCGCAATTTTTTGCTGCTCTTTCGGCGATTTCGGCGGTATCACCGTCGGCGGTGCATATAACCGCATTTACGCCTGCGGCTTTATAGCGGTATTCAAAGTCGTGATCTTTAAGTTGGTTTGTTGCAGGTATTGCAACTGCACCTAATTTGTGCAAAGCCACCATACAGAACCAGAACTGATAATGACGTTTAAGAACGAGCATTACCTTGTCACCGCGTTTAATACCCAAAGATGTAAAGTAGTTAGCAGTTTGGTTTGAAGCACGCTTAATATCTTTAAATGTAAAGCGGCGTTCGGTTTTATGTTTGTCGATGTGCAACATTGCAAGTTTTTCGGGGTATTTATCGGCAATGCCGTCAACAATATCAAAACCGAAGTTGAATGTATCGGTGTTTTTAAAGTTGATGCTCTGTAATGAACCGTTTTCATCTTCTACGGTATCTACAAATTTTTCGCATACAAGTTTGTCGGTGTTTTTAACCGATTCAATGCTTTTGCGTACAACTTCTTCTTTTTCGTTTTCACCGGGTAAAACAACCGCACAAAAAACACATTCTTTGCCGTCTATGGCTATCATACCGTGGGGGGTTGAACTGTTGTAATAAATGCTGTCGCCTTCGTGTAAAATTTCGGTGTGTTCACCTACTTGAACTTTAAGTGAACCGCTTAATATAAAGTCGAATTCCTGACCTGAGTGTGTGGTAAGGTGTATGGGTTTATTTTGCTGAGCGGCAGAATAATCATATCTTACAAAATACGGTTCGGCAATTTTATCTTTAAATTTAGGGGCTAAGTTTGTTATGTCGATGCCGTCTTCTTTAGCGGTTTTTTGACCGCCGCCTTTACGTGTTACGGTGTAACTTGAAAGTTTGGCTGAACGGCCCTCTAAAAGTTGTGTCATTTCAACATTGAATGCGGTGGCACATTTGTGAATAAATGAAAAAGGAAAATCAATATTCGCACCTTCGTATTCAAGGTATTCTTGTTCGCTGCATTGGGTTTTTTGTGCCATTTCTGAAACAGACCAGCCCATAATTTCACGCATTTCCTTAATTCGTGCGGCAATCTCGTTAAGTTGTTCTTTGGCTGTGTTGGTTTGCATAATAATCAATCTCCTTTTTACAGTTATAAAAAATAAAACACCCGTCTCAAAAAACTTTGAGACGGGTGATAAATAACACTCGCGGTACCACTCAAATTGCAGTAGGTAAAACTGCCTCTTTAGAATCTAACAATTCCTTAGCACTAACGTAGCATTCACGGAAGATGCCTACTAAGTAAAAACCTTTCAGACCTTCGGCTCAGAAGTGATGGGCGTTTAGGAAATCTTGTTACTGTCTCACACCAACCGACAGTTCTCTGAAAAACTTGAAAACCAAGCCGTCTTCGTCATAGCCTTTAAAATTTGTGCATATTTTAACACACCCAAAACACGATGTCAAGTATTTTTTTGAAAAAAGTCTTTATTTTTTTTGCTGTACAATGTATAATATTAGACATATATTGTTAGGAGTAATGTATTTATATGCGTATAGTTGTAAAATTCGGAACAAGCACATTAGCACATTCAACAGGCAATTTAAATATTCGCCGTGTTGAAGAAATATGCAAAGTTATAAGCGATATTAAAAATTCGGGCGATGAAATTATAATGGTATCATCGGGTGCTATAGGTATGGGCATAGGTAAACTTTCACTTAAAGAAAGACCGACCGATATACCCACAAAACAGGCGGTTGCGGCTGTTGGTCAATGTGAACTTATGTATACATACGACAAACTTTTTTCGGAGTATAATCACACCGTGGCACAGTTGTTGGTAACGGGTGCCGACTTTGAAAACGAAGAACGCCATTTCAATTTCAGCAATACGTTAAACCGTCTTTTAGAACTTGGTGCTTTGCCTATAATAAACGAAAACGACACCATAGGCACTGAAGAAATCGTAATAGGTGATAACGATACTTTAGCAGCCGTTGTCGCCAAAAGCATTAATGCCGACTTGCTTGTGCTTTTTTCGGATATTGAAGGGCTTTATACGGCAGACCCGCATAAAAATCCCGATGCACAACTAATATGTGAAGTAAACTGTATTGATGACAAAATTACGGCACTTGCAGGGGGCAAGGGTACTGCACTTGGAACAGGCGGTATGGTAACAAAACTTAACGCCGCAAAAATTTGTTTGGAATGCGGTTGCGATATGATTATTACAAACGGTGCTAATCCTAAAAGTTTGTACGATATAGCCGACGGCAAAACCGTTGGTACTAAATTTACAGGGAAGAAGTAATTGTTTATGACCGAAATGTTAAAAACTGCCGTTAGTGCAAAAACCGAAGTGGCGTTGCTTAGCGAACAGCAAAAAAATGCGGCACTTTTAAAAATGGCAGAGTCGCTTGAACAAAACACAGAAAAAATATTATCCGCAAATTTAATTGACGTTGAAAACGCACGCGGCAAAATAAGTAATGTTATGATTGACCGCTTGCTTTTAACAGTCGAGCGTATAAAATCTATGGCAGACGGCATACGTGATGTAGCGGCACTACCCGATCCGATAGGGCATACTTTAGAAGAAAACATACGTCAAGACGGCTTAAAAATTAAAAAGGTATCGGTTCCGATAGGCGTTATTGCCATTATATATGAAAGCCGCCCTAACGTTACAAGCGATGCGGCGGCACTTTGTTTAAAAAGTGGTAATGTTTGTATACTGCGTACGGGTAAAGAGGCGATAAATTCAGCCAAAGCAATAGTTGAAGCATTGCGTAAGGGTTTAAATTCGGTTGGCATAACCGAAAATGCAATTAATCTTGTGCAAGATACATCACGTGACAGTGCAACCGCTTTAATGAAAGCAAACGGCTATGTTGATATGCTTATTCCACGTGGCGGTGCAGGGCTTATAAACGCTTGCATTAATAACGCAACCGTTCCGTGTATACAAACAGGTACGGGTATTTGCCATATTTATGTTGAAAAAACTGCCGATATTGATATTGCAATTAAAATCATAAACAATGCTAAAACAAGTCGACCGAGTGTTTGCAACGCGGCCGAGGTTTTGTTGGTTGACAACGACATAAAAGAAAAACTTTTGCCGCTCCTTTACAACAAACTTGTTACCGAGCGTACTGCAAACGGTTTAACGGCGGTTGAGTTAAGACTTGATGAAGCGGCACAGCAGGTAATAGACGGCGTTTTTGCTGGCAAAAACGATTATGATACCGAATTTCTTGATTACATTTTAGCAGTAAAATGCGTAAACGGTGTAGATGAGGCGGTATCTCATATTGCAAAACATTCTACAGGTCACAGCGAAGCGATAATATCTTCAAGTGAAGATGCAATCAATAAATTTACCGCATCGGTTGACAGTGCGGCTGTATACGTAAATGCATCAACACGATTTACCGACGGAGGCGAATTCGGTCTTGGTTGTGAAATGGGTATTTCTACACAAAAGTTACACGCAAGGGGACCTATGGGCTTGCGTGAACTTACAACATATAAGTATATAATTAACGGAAACGGACATATAAGGTAGGTCAATTTTATGAAATACGGATTTATAGGTTGCGGTAATATGGGCGGTGCACTTTGTCGTGCACTTGCCAAAACAACAAAAGATATTGCGGTATCCGACTTCGATTTTGCAAAGGCGGAATGTTTAGCCGAAGAACTTGGCGTCAAGGCACTTGATAATAAATCAATAGTCCAAAATTGTGACAGAATATTCTTAGGCGTAAAACCTCAGGTAATGTTTGAAATGCTTGATGAGATAAAAGATATTTTATTTAAAAAACAGCCACTTTTAATAACTATGGCGGCAGGCATTGTTACCGATAAAATTAAAGAGTACACAGGTGTAAATTCGGTTATACGCATAATGCCGAATACCCCCGTAAATGTGGGCAAGGGTGTAATACTTTACTGCTCAAACGGTGCTTCTCAAAATGATGTGAACGATTTTGTGTCGGATATGTCGCAGGGCGGCAGGCTTTATGCTATTGATGAAAACTTAATAGATGCAGGTTGTTCGGTATCGGGTTGTGGCCCTGCTTTTATGTATACATTTGCTTCTGCTGTAGCAAAAGGCGGTGCCGAATGCGGTTTATCGCCCGAACTGTCGGTAGAACTTGCGGCGGCAACTATGGAAGGTGCTGCCGAAATGTTGCTATTGTCGGGTAAATCTGCAAATCAACTTACCGATGCGGTTTGTTCTAAAGGCGGAAGCACAATAGAGGGCGTTAACGTGCTTAGAAACAGCGATTTTGAAAAGATTGTTACCGAATGTGTAAAAGCGGCATATAAACGTAATTTAGAACTTGGTAAATAGACTTTAAAATTTAAAACAGGCAAAAGTTTATAACTTTTGCCTGCTTTTTCTTCTGACACGGTTTATATGGCGTTCAAAATCTCCGCTTGAAATAAACTCCGCAAGTATTAACTGATTAAAATACGGTACGCTACACGAATAAAAACCTACGGTTTTTTGATAAAGTTCGGTCATATTTTCGGGCAATAGCATATAGGCTATTCTTAAAGACGGCGATATCGTTTTAGAAAATGTGTTTACATATATAACGTTTTTGCCGTGCGATAAAGAAAATAATGTTTCTTCGGATTTTTTAAGCAGAGTGAATTCCGATTCAAAATCATCTTCTACTATTATTCGGTTGCTGTTTTCGGTCCAACGAACGTACTCGCGTTTTTTTGATGCATCTGCCGTAATTTGACTCGGATAACTTTTATACGGTGTTATGTGTAAAACCGTTGCCGGTGTAGTGTTTAAATGTTCGGTAGATATACCGTTACTCAAAAGCGGCAAATAAAGTGTTTTAATGCCGTTTGCACGGTACACTTGAGAAATTTTAGGGTATGACGGATTTTCTAATGCGTATATGCGGTTTTTGCCGAGCATTTGAACTATAAGTCCGTAAAGATATTCACTTCCTGCACCTATAACTATTTGATTTGTGTTAACATAAATGCCACGGCTTCGTTTTAAATAAGAACAAATTGCATTTTTAAGTTCTTCGCAACCGCTGTTTTGCGAGACGGTAAAAATACCTTCACCGTAAGCGGTAAGCACCTTTCTTACGGTTTTGGCATAAACCGAAAACGGAAATTCGTTTGAATTTGCCGCAGTAGTTACAGGGTGTGCCGCAAGTGAATCGGTTTTATTAGGCGTGGCAAAGGTGTTGTTTGGGTTGTAGCAGACATAGTAACCGCTTCTTTCACGCGATTCGGCGTACCCCTCTTCACACAGCAAAGAATAGGCGTGTTCTACCGTTATTACACTTACGCCGATTTCTTCGGCTAAAAGCCTTTTTGAAAACAGTTTTGAACCGAATTCGTAAAAACCGTTTACAATGTCACTTTTTAACTGTTCGTAAAGTTGCAGGTATGCCTTGCCGTTGTTTTTGTCTATTGCATATTTCATCTGGTATTATAAAAAACTCCTGTTTTGATTATTTTAATA
>CAZUYL010000007.1:0-10678 GCA_964624945.1 uncultured Ruminococcus sp.
ATTAGAGGGTGAAAACTTAATAATTTCTACTTTTGAAGAAGAAAAAATTATAATTAACGGAAAAATCTGTTCAATAGAATTTAATATGCAAGGAGAATAGTTTTGTTATTGTTTTGGCGTTTTATAAACGGATATTTAAAAATATCATTTTGTGGGGATAATTCACCGCTTTTGTTAAATGAGGCTGTAAAAAACAAGGTAAAAATTTGGAATTTGCAATATAAAAATAATAGTATAACTGGCAATATATTAATTAAAGATTTTTTAAAACTACGGAAAATTAAACGCGGAATAAAATGTTCGGTTAAAATTTTAGACAAAAAGGGGCTTGTGTTTCACACTAAAAAATATGCTAACCGAATAGGATTTTTTTGCGGAGCGGCGTTGTTTTTTATAATTTTATACATACTTTCAAATTTTGTTTGGATAATCAATGTAAACGGTAATAAAATTTTAACCGATAAAGAAATTTTAAATTCTTGCAAAGAAATCGGCATTTTTGAAGGAAAAAACAAAGGTAAGATAAATTGTAAATACGATGCACAACGCCTTATGTTGCAACAAAAAAATATTGCTTGGTGCTCTTTAAATATTGAAGGCAGCATACTTACCGTTAATTTAACCGAGGTTAAATCTAACGATAAAAAAGAGCGAGAAGCACCGTCTAATATAGTTGCATTATTGAGTGGTACAATTTCTAAAATAGACGCCAAAAGCGGTGATGTTACCGTAAAAATAGGAGATACCGTGGCAAAAGGTGATTTGTTGGTATCGGGCATTATAAATAATATGACAAGCACGCTATTTGTTCATTCCGACGCAACCGTAACTGCACAAACTGTTCGTACATATTCCGCACAAGCGGATTATATTCAAGAAATAAATTCGGTTATAAAAACAAAAACTCATAATACAGTTGATTTTTTCGGTATTAAAATACCTTTATATTTGGGTTCGGTAAAATTGGAGTGTAATTATTCAAAAAGTGTTAAAAACTGCTATTGTTTAAACAAACGTATACCAATAAGCATTGCGACCGAAAAGTACGAATTTTTAAGCAAAAAAACGGTTAAGTATACTTATGAGCAATTATATGAAATACTGTTGCAGGATATAGAAAATCAAGTAAAATCAGATAAACTTATATCGTATAAAGAAACAAACAGAAATGCCGTTCAGACTGAAAAGGGCATTTTGTTTACGGTTACTTATAATTGCGAAGAAAATATCGCTTTGCAAAATGAAATATTATTAGATACTCAAAATTGACAATTAATATGCATTTGTTGTATAATAATAGATACTAAAAATAGGGGATTGGTAAATGGATTTATTTATTGAAATCAACAATATAGAACAAACTGTTGCATTGTTTGGCAATCTTGATCAAAATATAAAAAAACTTGAAAAAGAATTTTCGGTTTCTATAACGTCACATTCCGACCAAATTAAAGTTTCTGGCAGTTCTGATGATGTTAAAAGTACATCTGAAGCGATTAATTGTCTTATTAAATTCATTGATAAGGGTGAACCTATTACCGATCAAAATTTAGACTATGTAATAAGTTTGGTTAAAGACGGCGAAAATGATAAAATTTCAAACTTGACCGATGCCGATTGCATTTGTATAACATCAGGCGGTAAGCCGATAAAACCCAAAACACTCGGTCAAAGCCGTTATGTAAAATCTATTCAAAATAATACTGTTACCATTGCCGTAGGTCCTGCAGGTACGGGTAAAACATATCTTGCGGTTGCGTTGGCGGTTAGTGCATTCAGGCAAAAAAAGGTAAATCGTATTATTTTAACAAGACCTGCGGTTGAAGCAGGCGAAAAACTCGGCTTTTTACCGGGTGATTTACAACAAAAGGTTGATCCTTATTTACGCCCTTTGTATGATGCTTTATTTGATATGTTAGGTCCCGAAACTTTTCAAAAATGTCAAGAACGCGGTGATATAGAGGTAGCACCTTTGGCATATATGCGTGGCAGAACACTTGATGACAGTTTCATAATTCTTGATGAGGCACAAAACACAACGCAAGAGCAAATGAAAATGTTTTTAACACGTTTGGGTTTTAATTCAAAAGCGGTTGTAACGGGCGATGTTACACAAATAGATCTACCGTCGGACAAGCGTTCGGGATTAAAACAAGCGGTCAAAATTTTAAAGGGTATTAAAGATATAGATATAACCTATTTAAGTGAAAAAGATGTTGTACGTCACCGTTTGGTGCAAGAGATTATTAAAGCGTATGAAAGAAACGGAGAACGAAATGAAAATCGCAGTTAATATAACAAATTCATATAATAAAAAAGTTCCTTATGGCACTAAAAGATTAATTAAAAAAGCCTGTAAAACAGTTTTAATTAAAGAAAATTTTTCTGATGACGCCGAGGTAAATGTTACTTTTGTTGATGATAATCTAATAAAAGAATACAATAACCAATTCAGAAATATCGACAAATCAACCGATGTGTTATCATTTCCTTTAGGTGAAAACGGTATCTACGATACAAACCCAGAAACCAACAAAAAAATGCTTGGTGATGTAGTTATATCTATTGACCACGCAATATATCAAGCCGACCTTTACGGTCACGGTTTAAAACGTGAAATTGCCTATTTAACCGTACACTCAATGCTGCATCTTTTAGGTTATGACCACGTTAATAACGATGAAGAAAAAGCAATTATGCGTAATAAAGAAGAAATAGTTTTAAAAGATATGAATTTATCTGTTAAAGAAAATTAAGGGTGAAAATAATGGAACAAAAATCAGCGTTTATAACAATAATAGGTAGGGCAAATGTAGGAAAATCGTCATTGCTTAATAAAATTGTAGGTCAAAAAGTTGCAATAGTGTCAGACAAGCCGCAAACAACCCGCACAAAGATTATGGGTGTAGTAACAAAAAAAGAAACACAGTTTGTTTTTATTGATACACCCGGTTTTCATAAACCGCATAATTTGCTTGGCGACAGTATGATAAAAGCCGTTAAAGACGGACTTAGCGATGTTGACTGTGCTGTTTTGGTAGTTGATGCCTGCCCTGATTTTAAATTAGATTTGCAAAATCTTCCTTCGGCTGAATTATCATTAATAGAAAATGTAAAAAGTCGTAATTTAAAATGCATTTTAGCAATTAATAAAATTGATTTACTAAAAGATAAAGAAGATTTATTCGGTATAATTAGTGCGTATTCTAAAATACATAACTTTGACAGTGTTATACCGCTTTCAGCCAAAAGCGGTGACGGTGTAAATATTTTGCTTGATGAAATTTCAAAATTTGCAAAACCTTCACCTCACTTTTTTGATGATGAAGATTTTACCGACCAACCCGATAAGGTTATGGTTGCCGAAATGATACGTGAAAAATTGTTACGCAGTCTTTCAAAAGAAGTACCGCACGGTGTTGCGGTTGATCTTGAAAAATTTTATGAAAAAGACAATGCAAACGGTGAACCTATATTGCATATAGATGCTGTTATATATTGTGAAAAAGATTCACACAAAGGCATAATAATCGGCAAGGGCGGAGAAATGCTTAAAAAAATCGGCATTTATGCCCGTAAAGATATTGAAAAGTTTTTTGGTATACAGGTATCTTTAAAATTGTGGGTAAAGGTAAAAGAGGATTGGCGTAACCGTCAAGGTTTAATACATACTTTTGGTTTAGACAATATTAATTAGTTAAATTTACCTTAAATAAAATCAACTCTTTTATTTAAAATAAATATATAAAGTGAGTTGATTTTATGAATTCAAATGCCGAGTGGCTAAAATTTATAATAAGCGGTAGTGTTAAACATTATATAAATTATAAAACAGAAGCAGAAAAGCAGCAGTTTTTCGGGGGTGTAAAAAATACGAATTTCGACAGACGGTCTTGTAATCAAGGAGACCTCATACAGCGAGAACGACCGCATAATAACAATAATAACACGTGATTTAGGTGTTATCAGTGCATATGTAAGAGGAGTAAAAAGCATAAAAAGCAAACGTAGTCCTGCTACAAGTTTGCTTTCTTATTCTAATTTTATTCTTGAAAAGAGCGGTGATAATTACCGCGTTAATGAAGCCTCGGTTAACAAAATATTTTTTAATGCAGGTAATAATATTGTAACACTTTCCGTAGCACAGTATTTTTGTGAATTATGCAATATTTTTAAACCGCTTGAAAACGAATCGGAAGAATTTTTGCGTCTTATATTAAATTCGTTGCATTTTTTAACCCAAAACAAAATATCACCCGAACTTATAAAAGCGATTACAGAATTGCGAATAGCCGTTATTTCGGGTTATGCACCAAATGTTATTGCTTGTAACGGCTGCGGAAAATTTGAAGACAGCGTTATGTATTTTAAATTCGATAACGGCACCCTTTACTGTGGTAATTGCCGTAAAGAAAACTGCATTTCAATATCACTTACGGTTTTGCAGGCAATGCGTCATATTGTTTATGCTAAATTTGATTCATTGTATTCTTTTCAAATACCAGAAGAATCCGCAAAACAACTTTCTTTAGTGTGTGAAAAATATATTACATACCAAACTGAGCATAAATTTACAACTTTAGAATTTCTAAGAGGAATTATATGAAATATGATATTTTAAAAAATTCAAAAACGCTCGAAATCGATGCTGTTTTACATAAATTATCAAACGAAGCAGTCTGTGACGATGCAAAATCGTTAGCACTTGAAATATTGCCCGATACCGATATTTATGATGTAAAACGCAGTTTAGACGAAACAGAAGCGGCTTATAAATTGATTGCAAAATTCACGTCACCGTCTTTTAGCGGAACGGTCAACATTTTGCCGCAGTTAACAAGAGCAGGCTTGGGTGCAACACTTACCCCGTCGGAACTACTTAAAATTGCTAATGTGTTACGTGTTATACGCACCGTAAAAACTTGGCGAAACAATTCCGATATTAATACAGAAACAAAAATAGATTATCTTTTTAACGTACTTACACCAAACAAATTTTTAGAAGAAAAGATACTCTCTTGCATAAAATCCGATGATGAAATATCCGATACTGCATCTGCCACTTTGTGTGATATACGTCGAAAAATTACGTCAAGTAATGCAAAAATACGTGAAAATTTAGGCAAAATCGTTAAAGGGCAAATGTCAAAATATTTGCAAGATTGCATAATAACTCAGCGTGACGGCAGATTTGTTGTACCGCTCAAATCGGAACACAAAGGCGAAATATCGGGTATTATTCACGATACATCTGCAAGCGGTTCAACCCTTTTTGTAGAACCTATGGCAGTTGTTGAAATTAATAATGAAATCCGTGTATTAAAATCTAAAGAAGCGGATGAAATTAACCGCATTTTATCCGAATTATCGGCACTTTGTTCCGATTTTGCCGAAACGGTAAAACAGTCTTATAATGCACTTGTTTTGCTTGACCTTGTGTTTGCAAAGGCAAAACTTGCTTTTAAAATGGGGGCTGTTATGCCTAAAATTAACAGCAACGGTTATGTTTATTTAAAAAATGCACGACATCCGCTTATAAACGCCAAAACCGTTGTTCCAATTACAATATCACTTGGTGATAAATATGACACGCTAATTATAACCGGCCCCAACACTGGTGGTAAAACCGTAGCCCTAAAAACTGTTGGGCTTATGTGTTTTATGGCTATGTGCGGTTTGATGATACCTTGTGACGATAACAGCGAAATAGCGGTATTTAGTAAAATATTTGCCGATATTGGTGACGAACAAAGCATTGAACAATCGCTTTCAACCTTTTCTTCACATATGGTAAACATAATTTCTATTTTAGAAAATTGTGATAATAATTCTTTGGTACTTTTCGATGAATTATGTGCAGGTACTGACCCTATAGAAGGTGCGGCATTAGCAAAGGCAATTTTAATGATTTTGGCACAAAAGAATGCTAAAATTATTTCTACGACGCATTATCCCGAACTTAAAGTATACGCACTTGATACCGAAAGAGTAGAAAACGCAAGTTGTGAATTTGATGTTGCTACACTAAAACCTACATATCGACTGATTATCGGTCAACCGGGTCGTTCAAACGCATTTGCAATTTCAAAACGTTTGGGTTTGAGTGAAAACATTATACAACTCGCAGGTGAGCAGTTATCTGATGACGATACCCGTTTTGAAAAGGTTATAGCAAGCCTTGAAAACGCATTGCAAACCGCCGAAAAAGAACGTCAGGAAATAACACGTTTAAAGTCTGAAATTTTGGCAATTAAAAAACGCACCGAAAATACAGAGCGTGAATTAAAAATCAAGCAAGACAAAATAATAACAGCGGCACGTGAAAAAGCGGCAACTATTATAGATTCAACACGTTACAAATCTAATATTTTATTAAATGAACTTGAAGAAACCAAAAAGCAATTCAATATCGAAAATGCTTCTACTAATCTGCAAAAAGCAAAACAGATGCATAAAAAATCTTTGCAAGATATTGAAGATGAGGCAAATCCCGTTGTGGAAAATTCCGATAACGAAGAATTAGAAACAACACCTAAAATTAATGATACGGTTTTGCTTAAAAGTTTTAATAAAGATGCTACGGTTATAAAAGTAAACGAATCTAAACAGCAACTTTTTGTTATGTCGGGTTCAATGAAAATGTGGGTTGATTTTAAAGATTGTAAAATTAAAAAATCTGCCTCTAATTCAAATCAACCGCCTAAAAAAAGAAATATTAACGGCATTTCATCAAGGGCGGAACGCAATGTTTCGGGTGAAATTGACATTAGAGGTCTTGCAACCGACGAAGCACTTTTAGAACTTGACCGCTATATCGACGAGGCTGTTTTGGCAGGCATTAACACAATAACAATTATACACGGAAAGGGTACAGGTACTTTGCGTAAAAATGTACAAGCACATTTACGAAGTCACCGCAACATAAAGACATTCCGTGTTGGGCTATTCGGTGAAGGTGAAAATGGCGTTACAATAGCGGAAATTGCAGATTAATACAAAAACGGTTTATCCCGTTCAGTCGGGTTAAACCGTTTTTTGTGTATTTGATTAAAGTTATTATTTATTGGCTACTTTGCATTAATTTTTTCTTGAACATTTTTCGGCATCAATAGCCAAAACAAGCATTAAAGAATTCAATACATCTTGCGGATTGTAGACCTCAATTACATATGTATCGGTTAGTTTAAATAATTCTTTTGATATATCGGCAATTATATATCCGTCGGCAGATACAATTTGATAATTCCATTCAAACGCATCACCCTTGATGTTCCAACCGTTAAAATCAATATTAAAGCGTGGCTTAAAAAACGAAATCTCTTTATTTATGCAGCCTATGTAGTTGTCACCGTAAAATATTTCAAATTTAGGCAACCACGCAAATATTTTTTGCTTAACAGTACCTATTTCATAGCCTGCAGAATCAAAAATTTTAAGGCAATGCCCCCAAGAGAGTTGACCTTTAACAGTATAAACCGTGTTGCCGTATTCATCAAAAATATCGTAACTGTCAAACCATGAAAATAATCTTTGTTTAAATAATAATTTCAAAACATCAAGCCCCTTATAACTTGTTTGCTACATTACATAGCCGCCGTTTACACCAATAACCTGACCGGTAATATAATTTGCATCATCAGATGCTAAAAACAGGGCAGTAGTGGCAATTTCATCGGCGGTTCCCATACGACCGAGCGGTATTTCTTCTACAAAAGCATTTAAGTCTTCAACGCTTATATTATTGTTCATAGTTGTATCTATAAGACCCGGTGCTATTGCATTTACTGTAATTCCACTTGGTGCTAATTCTTTTGCAAGTGCTTTTGTTAAACCTATAACACCTGCTTTTGCGGCGGAATATGCAACTTCGCAAGAAGCACCAATTTGCCCCCACATAGATGATATATTAATAATTTTACCGCTTTTTTGATTTACCATTATAGGTGTAACCGAACGGCAGCAATTAAATACACCCTTTAAATCAACGTCAAAAATTTTATCGGCATCGTAATCTTCGGTATCGGTTATAAGCCCGTTATAAGCAACACCTGCGTTGTTTATTAAAACATCTACTGAGCCGAATTTATAAACGGTTTCTTTTATAAGCAAATCTGTTTCTAATTTATTTGCAACATTAACTTTAAACGGTAAAACGCTGTAGCCTTGTGACAGCAGGGAAGAGGAGAGCAACTTTGCTGTTTGATACGATTCGTTATAACCTATTACAACGTTATAACCCTTTCGTGCAAATAAAATTGCCATTGCCGCACCAATGCCCTTTGAAGCACCTGTTACTATTACTGTTTTTTTCATATATTAAACACCTCAAAACTATTTATGAATTGTATTATATCATAAAAAAATATTTTTTTAAAGGCATATTTACAATAATTTGCGGTTTACATAAATTAGCAAGCAATACATTTTGTGTAGTTAACATAAAAAGTTTACATAATATTTTTATAACAGCAATTTTGCGGTTGACATAACACTTTTTTTGTTGTATAAATATATGGCGGTAAATTTTTGAGATATAGCAAATGCTTTTTTACATATCTTGTCCTTTGAACTCATATAATTGCGTATAAGGAGTTGTGCATTTTATGAGAAAAGGTATTATAGTAAATTTGAAACGTTTTAGAATAATAAATTATGTTAACCTCAATAAAATTTACGTTCTGTTTTGCGTGTTGTTTATTTTTGGAATTATAATAGGTTCTACCTTTTTATCTGAAAATAATTTTATAATGCAATACGCCGAACAACTTTTTAAATCGTATATTTCGGTACATAAAAATGCTGCATTTTTTAAAAAGTTTTTCAGTTGCTTAGCAAGGTACATATCAATAATAGTTTTATACTTTTTATCTGGTGTGTCAATGTTGGGCGTGGCTACTACGCCGTTTATTATATTGTGGCAGGGTATATCTTTCGGTTATATATCATCGTACTTATATTCTTTGTACGGTTTTACCGCTATATCTTTTAACGCACTTGTTGTTATTCCGCCGCTAATAATTTTTATTATTTGCTGTTTTTCGGCGGCACGCTATGCCGTTGATTTTTCAATAAACATTGCAAAACTTTCTATGCCAAAAAGCAAACCTGTGAGTTTGTACTTAGGTTTTAGAAACTATAGCGTAAAATTTTTAATTTATATTCTTGTATCACTTTTATGTACAGTAATTGAAATTGTTTTGAATTTACTGTTATTGAAATTTTTTAACTTTTAATTTTTAAATAAAGGGTAGGTGAACTGTATGGGTAACAACTATTTTGAACAATTCAAAATATATCTAGAACAAACTAAAAAATCTTCTAAAAACACCATAGAAGCATATTTGCGAGACGTTAATCAATTTATACTCTACTGTTCACAAAACGGTGCTGTAGCAATTGAAAAAATTGACAGCATATACATAACAAAGTATCTTGAATATTTAACCTTTTTAAAAAAGTCTGATGCTACCAAAACTCGAATTATGGCGTCGCTTAGGGCGTATTTCAATTTTTTAATTTCAAAAAAATTTATAAAAGATAATCCTGTAAAAGACATTAAAGGCCCCAAAACCAAACGCAAAACGCCTAGTATTCTTGACTCTAAAGAGATTATGCAACTTTTATCACAACCGAGTGGCAACGATTATAAAAGCATACGTGACCGTGCAATGCTTGAACTGTTGTATGCAACAGGAATTAAAGTGTCGGAACTTATAGAACTTAAAGTGACCGACGTGAATTTGCAAATAGGCATTGTTCATTTACATTCTGCAAAACAGGATCGCATTATTCCGATATATCAAGATGCAAACAAACATTTAATTGAGTATTGTACCTATACACGACCTGCGTTGGTTCAAGATTTTAACGAAGAACATTTATTTACTAATATGAACGGACATGCTATGACACGTCAGGGATTTTGGAAAATAATTAAGTATTACGCCGACAAAGCAAATATTAAAAAAGATATAACCCCACATACTTTACGGCATTCATTTGCCGCACATTTGCTTGAAAACGGTGCTCAATTAAAAGATATCAAAGAAATGTTAGGTCATTCCGATATTTCTTCAACACAAATTTATGCTCAATTAATTAAAAACAAATACGTTCAAAATTACACAAAATTTCATCCGCTTGCAAAATAAATCCTACAAAACTCTTTTTACTGCAAAAGAATTTTGTAGGATTTTAACTTTTATATACTTTCTCTTTCTTGTTTTGAAAAAATGCAACCGCAATAGTTTTGTCGGTACATACCGTATTGTTGCGATAATTCGGTAGAACGTTTATAACCGTTTTTCTTTTTAAAGTCAGAAACTAAGTATTTGATGCCGTATTCATCAGCAAGGTTTAGACCTATTTGATTTAATTTTTGTGCATTTTTGAGTGGGCTTATCGAAAGTGTGGTTGTAAAATAATCAAAATTGCCTTTAGTGGCATATTCAGCCGCTTCACGCAAACGAAGTTCGTAACATAAAAAGCAACGTTCACCGCCTTCGGTGATATGCTCTTTGCCTTTTACTGTTTCGTAAAAGCGTTTCTTATCAAAATTACCCTCAATAAAATCGATTTTATTTTTAGATGGCAACTTATCTATAAAACGTTTTTGTTCTTCAACACGCTTAAAATATTCTTCATCGGGGTAAATATTAGGGTTGTAATAAAGTACGGT
>CAZUYL010000007.1:10688-26389 GCA_964624945.1 uncultured Ruminococcus sp.
ATATTCAAGCACATAACTGCTGCAAGGTGCACAGCAACTATGCAAAAGCAGGGTTGGTATTTCACCCTGCTTTTTTTGTTTTTCTATAATTTTTTCTAATTCTATTTGATAATTAACTTTTTCCATATTATTTTTCGGATAAATATTCATCAATCGCTTTTGCCGCGGTTTTACCTGCACCCATAGCAGAAATAACCGTTGCGGCACCTGTAACCGCATCACCGCCTGCATATACGCCTTTGCGTGAGGTGAGTCCGTCTTCTGTTATGATAATTCCACCACGGTTATTAACTTCAAGACCTTCGGTAGTGTTTTTAATAAGAGGGTTAGGTGAAGTACCTATTGACATAATAACAGTATCAACATCTAATACAAATTCCGAATTTTCAATTGGAACAGGACGTCGTCTGCCACGTTCGTCAGGTTCACCGAGTTCCATTTTGATGCATTTCATACCCGTAACAAAACCGTTGCGTTCATCACGCTTATCATCCGGGTTTTCGTAACCTAAAATTTCAACAGGATTGCATAGTAGTTTGAATTCTATACCTTCTTCGGCTGCGTGCTCAACCTCTTCTTTACGGGCGGGTAATTCTTCCATAGAACGACGGTACACTATATAAACATTATCTGCACCCAAACGCAAAGCCGTACGTGCGGAATCCATGGCAACGTTACCGCCGCCTACAACTGCAACATTGCCGCCTTTCATAATAGGTGTTTCGGGGCTTTCTAAATATGCTTTCATAAGGTTACTGCGTGTTAAAAATTCATTTGCCGAATATACACCTTTAAAGCTTTCACCCGGAATACCCATAAAGTTAGGCAAACCTGCACCCGAACCTATAAATACGGCTTCATAACCCATTTCAAAAAGTTCGTCTATGGTTAAAGTTTTTCCTATAACAACGTTTGTTTCAATGTCAACACCCAAATTTTTAAGGGTGTCAACCTCTTTGGCAACAATAGATTTAGGCAATCTGAATTCGGGTATACCGTAAACAAGTACACCGCCTGCGGTATGCAGTGCTTCAAAAACAGTTACTTTATAACCTTTTTTAGCAAGGTCACCTGCACATGTAAGACCTGATGGGCCCGAACCTACAACGGCTACTTTATGACCGTTGGTTTCTATATTTGAGGGTGCCGCTTTTGTATTGTTGTTGTGCCAATCGGCAACAAAGCGTTCGAGTCTGCCAATACCGACAGGTTCAAATTTAACACCCAAAGTACATTTACTTTCGCATTGTGTTTCTTGCGGACAAACTCTGCCGCAAACCGCAGGAAGTGATGAAGAGATTGAAATTTCGTTGTACGCACCTTCAAAATCTCCGTCTTTTATTTTTGCAATAAAATCGGGGATATGCACATTTACAGGGCAACCGTTTACGCAGGGCATATTTTTACAGTTTAGACAACGTTCTGCTTCGGCAATAGCAATTTCTTGTGTGTAGCCTAATGCAACTTCATCAAAATTATGTGCACGCACAAGGGGTTCTTGTGTGGGCATTTCGTGTTTTTTAGGAATTATAGCCATAATTTTTCACCGTTAAGCCTTTCTAAAAAGATTGCAACTGTTTTCATAAGCGTGATGCTCAAAATTGGAATACATTCTTCCGCGTGACATTGCTTCATCAAAATCAACCTGATAACCGTCAAAATCGGGGCCGTCAACACACGCAAATTTAGTAACACGTTTGCCGTCAATATTAAGTGTCAAACGGCAACCGCCACACATACCCGTACCGTCTATCATAATCGGATTCATTGAAACCGTAACAGGTGTGCCGAAAGGTTTTGCGGCTTCAACAACAAATTTCATCATAATAAGCGGTCCAATGGTAATTATCATATCAAATTTTTCGCCCGATTTAAGCATTTTGTTAAGGGGCATACATACATTACCTTTATTGCCGTAAGAACCGTCATCGGTCATAATGTAAAGTTTGTCAGAGCAAGCATTAAACTCATCTTCAAGAATAACCAAATCTTTATTTCTAAAACCTATAATACTTGTAACTTCGGCGCCTTGGTTATGTAATGCTTCGGCAATAGGCATTGCAATAGCACAACCTACGCCGCCGCCTATAATGCAAACTTTTTTCAAGTCCTCAATGTGTGTTGCTTCACCCAAAGGACCGACAAAATCTTCGATAAATTCGCCGACTTGTTTTTGATTTAATTTATTAGTGGTAGCACCCACAATTTGAAAAATAATTTTAACTGTACCCTCAGTTTCGTTTGTTCCCGCAACGGTAAGGGGTATGCGTTCACCGTTTTCATCAACACGCAAAATAATAAATTGACCGGGCTTTGCTTTTTTTGCTACAAGCGGAGCCAAAATTTCCATTTGTGTAACGGTTGGATTAAGTTCTTTTTTTGTTATAATTTCATACATAAAATTCACCATTTTTTTAAAACATTATATTTGCTTATTATAATATAACGCCTTTAAAGTGTCAACGATTTTAAGCAATAAAACTATTCTAAAAAAAGCATAAATGCTATATTGATGCCTTTTTATGCAAATATTCATAAACGAATGAATATTTTTTGTCTTTTTGCCTTGAAATAAGTAATTGTTTGTAGTATACTGTATTTGAATAAAGTTATAAAGGTTGGTTTGTTATGACACGAAAACAGGCACGTGAAGAAGCATTCATTTTGATTTTTGAAAAAGAATTCAATAGCGATGCTTTAACCGATATATTATCTCTTGCCGAAGAGGTACGCGATATTGAACCCGATGACTACATTAAAAATGTATTTTTCGGTGTGTTTGATAATATTGATGATATTGATAGTTTAATTTCAGAAAATGCGGTAGGTTGGAATATTAACAGAATTACAAAAACCGCACTTGCAATATTAAGACTTGCAATTTATGAAATAAATTATTGCGATGATATTCCGATTTCTGTTTCTATAAACGAAGCAGTTGAACTTGCCAAAAAATATGCTACTGCTGAAGATGCATCTTTTATAAACGGCATACTTTCTACAATTGTAAAGAAAAAAGAAAATGCTTAATTCGGTAACGGTTTCACAACTTAATACCTATGTTAAGTCTCTTATTGAAAACGATGCCCGTATTGCTTATATTGCAGTAAGCGGTGAAATTTCAAATTTTAAAAATCATTTTTCAAGCGGGCATTGGTACTTTACTTTAAAAGATAAAAATGCTTCTATACGCTGTGTAATGTTTCGCAGTCATACCGCAAATGTTAAGTTTAACGTAACCGACGGTATGGCGGTTGTAGTGCGTGGCAGGGTTTCTTTATATGAAAAAGACGGTCAATACCAATTTTATGCCGAAGATATGGCAGGTGTTGGCGAAGGTGACTTGGCACTTAATTTTAAACTGGTGAAAGAAAAGTTAGAAAAAGAAGGCCTTTTCGATTCACAAAACAAACGCACGGTTGTAAAATATCCAAAAAGAATAGCCATTATAACATCTGACACGGGTGCCGCTGTTAGAGATATTTTAAGTATAACCGAAAAGCGTTTTCCTATATGTGAAATTGTTATGTGTCCTGTTTTGGTTCAGGGCGAAAATGCCGCAAGCGATATGTTAAAAACGCTTGACCGTGTTTACGCACTTAACAATATTGATACCGTAATTATAGGTCGCGGCGGCGGTAGTGCCGAAGATTTGCATTGCTTTAACGATGAAAATCTTGCACGCAAAATTTACGAATCGCCCTTTCCCGTAATTTCGGCGGTAGGTCATGAAACCGATTTTACAATCTGTGATTTTGTTGCCGATGTAAGAGCGGCTACACCGTCTCATGCGGCGGAAATTGCCACACCCGACTGTTCTGATATTAATATTAAAATATTGCAACTTGAAAAAATTATTAAAAACCGTCTTGAGTTAAAATATAAACTCAATAAAGTGCGGTTTGACGGTATTTATAGTAAAACTTTTTCTGGTACAGGCGACCGCTTTTTTGAAAAATACAATTTAGCACTCGACAATTTAAACGAAAGAATGTTTAATTCACTAAATGAAAAAATTCAAAAAAGTTCAACTTATGCCGAAAAACTGTTTTTACGGCTTGATGCTTTAAGTCCGCTTAAAGTTATGGCACGCGGTTTTGGTGCGGTAACTAAAAACGGTGAAGCAGTAAAAAGCGTATCTCAATTAAAAACCGATGATATCCTAAAGGTTAATTTTGCCGACGGTAATATTGAATGTACGGTTAATAAGGTTGAAATAAATTAAAATATTCCGAAAGGAACTAAAAATATGGATTTATCAAAAGATTTTAATTTTGAAGAGTCGTTGGCAAGATTAGAAAAAATTGCCGAGTCTCTTGAAAACAATGATACAACTATAGAACAATCGGTAACGCTTTTTCAAGAGGGTATTCAACTTTCGAAAGAATGTTCCGCTTATCTTGATAATGTAAAACAAAAAATAATTACACTCACCGATGCCGAAAAGGAAGAGATATAATGATAGATACGGTTTTAAAAGATTATCAAACAAAATTAAATTCTCGTTTTGATATTATTTTGTCTGAAAGCGGTCAACTGTACGATGAGGTTTTACGTGCATGTAACTATTCGGTTTTAAACGGCGGTAAACGTATTAGACCTATTTTATTGCTTGAGTTTTATAAACTTTTAGGCGGCACCGATGATTGTGCCTACAATTTTGCCTGTGCACTTGAAATGATACATTCATATTCGTTAGTTCACGACGATTTGCCTTGTATGGATAACGACGATTTTAGACGCGGCAAACCCTCTTGCCATAAAGCATTTGGCGAGAGCACCGCTCTACTTTGCGGTGATGCTTTGCTTACCGAAGCATTTGCAACTGCCGCAAAAACCAAAGGTGTATCTCCTGAACTTGTTGTGCGTGCACTAAGCCACTTGGCAGCTTCGGCTGGTGTTTGCGGTATGATTGGCGGTCAGGTTATTGATATATCACTCAGTCAAGATGCCGATGACGGCGTTTTGTTCGAAATGTACCGTTTAAAAACGGCGGCATTGCTTAAAACCGCCTGTGCGTGCGGTGCAATACTTGCGGGTGCCGATGATGATGTTATAGCCATTGCCGAAGAGTTTGGTGAAAAATTAGGCATTGCTTTTCAAATTATAGACGATATTCTCGACTGTCAAGGTGATTCTAAAATTTTAGGCAAACCTGTAGGCAGTGACCAAAAAAATAATAAAGATACTATTGTTGTTAGACTCGGTGTTGAATATTGCCGTGAGCTTGCAAAAAAATACACCGATGAAGCATACGAATGCTTGCAAAAATTAGACGGCGACACTACCAACTTGAATGAATTAGCCGCTTTTTTGCTTGAACGTAATTATTAAGGGATGTTTGAAATTTGGAATACAAAATTTTAAATGATATAAATTCACCTGATGATGTAAAAAAATTAAATAAATCAGAGTTAGATACACTTTGTGATGAAATACGCACTCGAATAATAGATGTTGTTTCAAAAAACGGCGGTCATTTGGCTTCAAGTTTAGGTGCTGTTGAACTCACTGTTGCTTTGCACCGTGTTTTTTCTTCGCCGCAAGATTCAATTATTTTTGATGTAGGGCATCAATCTTATGCACATAAACTTATCACAGGTAGGGGTGACAGATTTGATACCCTACGGCAAGAGGGCGGTATTTCTGGTTTTATGCGGCCTGATGAAAGCATACACGATCCTTTTGTAACAGGGCATAGCAGTAACTCAATTTCTGCTGCATACGGAATTTATAAGGCTAAGTCTATTTTAGGTGAAGGCACATCGGTTGCCGTTATAGGTGACGGTGCAATGACAGGCGGTATGGCTTACGAAGCACTGAATAACGCAGGTGCCAAAAAGGGCAATTTTATTGTTGTTTTAAACGATAATAAAATGTCTATTTCTCGAAATGTAGGGGCAATTCCACGTGCTTTTACCAAAATGCGAAACCGTAGGGCGTATCATAAAATGAAGTTTGCTGTCAGCACTTTACTTTTAAAAATACCGCTTGTTGGCACACATATTCACAATTTTGTTTTTTCACTCAAAGAAGCGTTTAAAAGTTTTGTTTACAAAAACAATATTTTTACAAGCCTTGGCTTTAATTATTTAGGTCCTGTAAGCGGCCACGATATAGAGGCTATGGAACGCTTATTTACAATAGCCAAAAGTTATAACCGTCCTACTTTGGTGCACGTTGTTACAACAAAAGGTAAAGGTTATTCTTATGCCGAAAGCAAACCTAAGGATTACCACGGTGTGTCTTCTTTTGATATTGATAAAGGCAAGAGTGTTTCAAATTCAAAAACATATTCCGATATTGCAGGCGAAACTTTGTGTGAATTGGCAGCCGAAAATAAAAAGGTTTGTGCAATAACCGCCGCTATGACCGAGGGCACGGGTCTTTCGGATTTTGCAGCAAAATACAAATCAAGGTTTTTTGACGTGGGCATTGCCGAACAACATGCAGTAACCTTTTCGGCAGGGCTTGCAAAGGGCGGTATGATACCTTATTTTGCGGTTTATTCTACCTTTTTACAACGCGGATACGATCAGGTTTTACACGATGTGGCAATAGCCAATTTGCCAATAAAATTGCTTGTTGACAGGGCAGGTATTGTAGGTGATGACGGCGAGAGTCATCAAGGCGTTTTTGATGTTGCTTATCTTTCTACAATACCCAATGTAAATATTTATTCACCGTGTTATTACAATGAACTTAAAAACCTTATTTTTGAAACCGCAACAAAAAACGAACTTAGTGTTATCAGGTATCCACGCGGTACTGAAAACAATAATTATAGTGGTGAAATCAAAGGCGATTACACCTTGGTTTCAGGCAGTGGTGAATACAATAAAGTTATTGTAACTTACGGTAGAATTTTTTCAAATGCTGTCGAAGCACAAAAATCACTTGCCGATACCGATATACTAAAATTAAACAAAGTATATCCGATTAATCCTAAAATTATAAATATACTCAATTCTTACAGTCAGGTTTACATTTTTGAAGAGGGTGTATTATCGGGCGGTATTGCAGAGCATATTGCCAACAAACTTTTGCAAAGCGGTTTTAAAGGCGAATATAAATGCTGTACACTTGGCAATGATTTTATTGGTGCCTCTACAATACAGTCGGCACTTAAAAAATATAAACTTGATTCAAATTCAATGATAGAAACAGTAGGTAATTAAAAAATGACTGAAAAAGAACGTTTAGACTGTGCGTTGGTTTCTCGCGGTTTTGCTGAAAGTCGTGAAAAAGCCAAAGCAATAATTATGTCGGGTATTGTTTACGTAAATAATCAAAAATCCGATAAAGCAGGTTTAAATATCAAACCCGATGACGTCATAGACGTTAGGGGTGAAACACTTAAATACGTAAGCCGCGGCGGTTTAAAACTTGAAAAGGCAATAAACAGTTTTAATATAAACCTTGAAAATTTTATTTGTGCCGATATCGGAGCCTCAACAGGTGGATTTACTGACTGTATGTTGCAAAACGGTGCAAAACGTGTTTATTCTATTGACGTTGGTTACGGACAACTTGCTTGGAAATTACGTACCGATGACCGTGTAGTTAATCTCGAACGCACCAATTTCAGATATGTAACGCAAGAGCAGGTGCCCGATTTACTTGATTTTGCTTCGGTAGATGTTTCGTTTATTTCTTTATCGCTTATAATCCCCACTATGAAAACACTTTTAAAAGATAACGGCTGTGCCGTTTGTTTAATAAAACCTCAATTTGAAGCAGGCAAAGAAAATGTCGGTAAAAAAGGTGTTGTACGTGATAAATCGGTTCATATAGCGGTTATAGAAAAAGTTATTAATATTGTAAAAGAAAACGGATTTTCACTTTTAGGTCTTGATTTTTCACCAATCAAAGGGCCTGAGGGTAATATTGAATATTTATGTTATATTAAAAAATCTGAAAACGCCGAAAATTTGGCAGATTATAATGCCGAAACGGTGGTTGAAGCATCTTATAAAGCATTAAAGGAGGGTGTACAGTGATTGTTGCGGTTTTGCCTAATCTTGATAAACGCGGTTCGTCAGAAACGGTAGAAAAAATGGCAACATTTTTTAAGGATTGCGGAATTACGGCATATCTGCCCGACAGCATTTGCTGTGCCGGTTATGAACACGCCCCCGAAGAAGAACTCTTTAAAATTGCTGACGTTATTGTAACAATTGGCGGTGACGGTACAATTATACGTTTTGCAAAGCAGGCGGCACTTTACAATAAAGCGGTGCTTGGTGTAAACGCAGGCAGGGTAGGTTATCTTGCAAATATTGAACAAAATGAATATAAACTGCTTTCAAAACTTAAAAACGGCGAATATCAAATTGAAGAACGTATGATGATTCATATAACCGTAAAAGAAAACGGTAATATTGTTAACGAGTTTGATGCATTAAATGATGCTGTAATTTCAAGCGGTTATCTTTCAAGAATTATTGATGTAACCGCATCTGTAGACGGTGGCGAGGTTATAGTTTACCATGCCGACGGTTTAATAGCATCTACACCTACTGGTTCTACCGCATATTCTATGTCAGCGGGCGGTCCTGTGATTGATCCGTCAATGAAATGCGTTTGCCTAACGCCTATTTGTTCACATTCGTTAGCGGCAAAGCCTATTCTTATAAGCGGTGAAAAATCACTTAAACTTAAGGCTTTTTCAAAAAAACGAACCGATATTTGCCTTACTGTTGACGGCAGAAAGGTTTGCAATATAAGACCTTTTACCGAAATTTATATAACACAGTCACAACAAAATGTTAAACTTATAAGACTCAATGAGCGTTCATTTTATAAAACTTTATCGCTTAAATTTCGCGATGCAAGGAGTGGTATGTAATGAAAAAAAAGAGACAGCAAAAGTTGCTTGAAATAATTACCGAAAATATTGTTCTTACACAAGATGATATACAAAATTTATTACTTGAAGCGGGTTTTGATGTTACACAGTCAACCGTATCACGCGATATTAAAGAATTACGCCTTATAAAAGGTCATGATGCCGCAGGCAACTACCGTTATATCAGCAATCAAATTAATTCTTCCGAAAAGCAGTCGCACAATCGCTACCGCGAAATTTTTTCACATTATGTTTTAAGTGTTGATTTTGCTATGAACGATGTAGTTATTAAATGCGAAGGTGGTATGGCATCAAGTGTGTGTGTTGCACTTGATACAATTTTTAAAGATATGATGCTCGGCACTCTTGCAGGTGAAGACACTATTTTTGTGGTTACACATACTTCACAAGAAGCCGAAACACTTGCTACCGAACTTAAAAAGATGATATAAAGGATTTGCTATGATAAAATCTTTACACATAGAAAACATTGCGGTAATCGAAAAAAGCGATATTGATTTTGTTTCGGGTTTTAATGTTCTTACCGGTGAAACGGGTGCCGGTAAATCTATAATCATTGATTCTATTAACGCCGTTTTAGGTGAAAGGACATCAAAGGATTTAATACGTTCCGGTTGCGATAGGGCAGTTGTATCTGCATTGTTTTGCGATTTGTCCGAATCAGAAAAAACTTTACTGTACGATAATGGGTTTGATGTTGACTGTGACGGCAATTTGCTTATAACACGTATACTTACGTTAAACGGCGGTTCTATAAAAATTAACGGTAAATCGGCAACCGCATCGGTACTTAAAGAAGTTGTTAAAAATCTTATAAATATTCACGGCCAGCACGATAATCAAAAACTTTTAGATCCTGATAATTATTATATTTATTTGGATATGCTTGCCGAAAATAATGACTTGCTTGATGATTATTACGCCGAATTTAAGCATTTTAACGCTGTACGGCGTGAACTCAACGCACAAGAAACTGATGAGGGCGAAAAACTACGCCGTACCGAAATTCTGCAATATCAAATTAAAGAACTTGAAGATGCCGACATTAAATTGGGCGAAGTTGAAGATATTAAGAAAAAACTCACCGTAGCCGAAAATTACGAAAAAACGTTTGATGCTTTAACTAACGCACAGTTATGCCTTTGTGGCAACGAAAATTTTGACGGTGTAATTTCACTTATGAAAGATGCCGAAAAATATATCGCAAGCATAAAAACCAATGATTTTGTAAACATTCAAGATAAACTTTCTGAACTGCTTGCTGGTGTTGAAGCAATCAATTCCGATATGCGTACTTTTACCGATGACAGCACATACCGTGATTTAAACATCGATAAATTGCGTGAAAGACTTGACACCGTACATCGCCTTATGTTAAAATACGGCGATACCGAAGAAAAAATGTTACAGTTTTTAATTGATGCTAAAGCCGAGCTTGAAAGTATTGAATGTTCCGATAAACGCTTGTCGGAACTCTCTGATGAACTTGACGCATCAACCGAGCGTTTGGTATCTTTAGGGGCACGTGTTACAAAATCACGTGTATCCGCTGCCGAAAAATTTTCACGTCAGGTAAGTGATGTGTTATTCGGTCTTGATATGCCCAACGTTTTCTTTAAGGTTAATGTTGATTCCGATAAATATACACGCCATGGTTGTGACCGTGTTGAGTTTTTAATCAGTACCAACGCAGGTGAAAGTGTAAAACCGTTGCATAAAGTTGCTTCGGGTGGTGAACTTTCACGTATAATGTTAAGTATTAAAAGCGTTTTGGCTGATAAAGATGACGTTGATACACTTATTTTTGATGAAATTGACACAGGTATCAGCGGTAGAGCGGCGGATAAAGTAGGCAATCAATTAAAAAAAGTTTCCGAAAACCGTCAGGTTATATGCGTTACGCACTTGGCACAAATTGCGGCGTATGCAAAAAATCATCTGCTTATTGAAAAAAGCACTTTAAACCAACGCACTTTTACCGATGTTAAGTCTCTTAGCAACGAACAACGTATAAGTGAAATAGCCCGTATAATGTCGGGTAGTGAAATTACAGAGAATTTATATAATTCCGCAAAGGAATTGCTTGATAGGAGTAAAAATTAAAATGGGTATTTATGAAGAACTTGTAGCCCGTGGCCTTGTGGCTCAGGTTACCGACGAAAAAGAAATAAAAGAAATGGTTAACAACGGCAAAGCCACTTTTTACATTGGTTTTGACCCCACTGCCGACAGTTTGCACGTTGGTCATTTTATGGCACTCTGCCTTATGAAACGCTTGCAAATGGCAGGTAACCGCCCTGTAGTTCTTATTGGCGGCGGTACAGGTTATATTGGTGACCCTTCGGGCAGAACCGATATGCGTTCTATGATGACACCCGAAACAATACAGCACAACTGTGATTGCTTTAAAAAGCAGATGGAACGCTTTATTGAATTCGGTGATGATAAGGCAATTATGGTAAACAATGCCGATTGGTTGCTTAAACTTAATTATATTGAATTATTGCGTGAAGTTGGTGCATGTTTCTCGGTAAATAATATGTTGCGTGCACGTTGCTACGAACAACGTATGGAAAAGGGACTCTCATTCCTTGAATTCAACTATATGATTATGCAGTCTTACGACTTTTATCATTTGTTTAAAGAATACGGTTGTAATATGCAGTTCGGCGGCGATGATCAATGGTCTAATATGCTTGGCGGCACCGAACTTATACGCAAAAAACTCGGCAAAGATGCCCACGCTATGACAATTACTCTATTGCTTAATTCCGAAGGCAAAAAAATGGGTAAAACAGTCGGCGGTGCGGTTTGGCTTGACCCGAATAAAACTTCACCTTACGAATTTTATCAATATTGGCGTAATGTTGGTGATGCCGATGTTCTTAAATGCATACGTATGCTTACTTTCTTACCGCTTGAACAGATTGACGAAATGGATAAGTGGGAGGGCAGTCAATTAAATACCGCTAAAGAAATTCTTGCATTTGAACTTACTAAATTGGTTCACGGCGAAGAAGAAGCAACTAAAGCACAAGAAACTTCACGTGCGGTTTTTGCAGGTGCCGGTTCTCACGAAAATATGCCTACAGTAACACTCGGTGCCGATGATTTCACCGACGGCAAAATCGGTCTTTTGTCAGTTATGGTAAAAGGCGGTATGGCGGCTTCTAACGGTGAGGCACGCCGTCTTGTAACTCAAGGTGGAGTTTCGGTAGACGACCAAAAAGAAACTAATCCGTCACGTTCTTTTGCACCCGATGATTTTGCTGACGGCATTATCGTTAAAAAGGGTAAAAAAGTTATAATTAAATTTGTTGTTGAATAATGTTGTTTAAAAAGAAAAACAAAAACGATGCCCTCTTGAAAACCTTTGACGGCAGAGAGGTAAAATATGTAACAAAACGTGTTCTGCATACTGACGGATGTGTTACCTATGATATTATAGGAAAATCGGGTAGAATAGCGGTTGTTAATAACGATATCCGTATAATATGCGGTGAGATTGATGTATTTACCTGCGAAGTTGCAAAGTCAAAGTATTATCTTTTAATGAGCGGTGACGGTGTAACCGTTGAGGGTGAAAACCGTGTAAGCGGTGATTATGATGTTGTGACCGCATATTACACCTATTATCGCAAATAGATATATTTCACAAAAAATAAAACCTGTTGATAAAAATCAACAGGTTTTTTGGTGGAGATGATCGGGATCGAACCGACTACCTTCTGAATGCCATTCAGACGCTCTCCCAAGTGAGCTACACCCCCAAAGGTGATAAAATTAGTATATTGTAGTGTTATATTAACACGCTACGGCATAAAAATCAAGTTAAACGTAAAAAAATATTAAATTTTTTTCTAAAACGTAAGTTTTTTATTGACTTTTAAATAGAAATCGGTTACAATCATTAACTATAAGGGATATTTCGCCTTGAGTAAATTTTTTATGCAATATTTATGTCTCGGACAAGGAGGTTAGAAATAATGAAAAGAACTTATCAACCTAAAAAATTACATCGTAAAAAAGAGCATGGTTTCCTTAAAAGAATGTCTACTGCAAACGGTCGTAAAGTTTTGGCTCGCCGCAGAGCAAAGGGAAGAAAGCAGTTATCTTACTAAAGAAAAAGCCACTTCCATGTGGCTTTTACTTTTATCTATTAAAGGTTAATTGGTGAGATTATATGAGGTCATACCGAAAACTAAAACAAAATTGGGAGTTCCACCGTGCATACACTCGCGGAATATCTTGCGTGGCTCCCACACACGTACTTTATGTAGTTAAAGGCAAAAAGAATGAAATTCGTCTCGGTATTACCGCAGGTAAAAAAATAGGTTCCGCAGTTAAGCGTAACCGTGCAAAACGTGTTATTACCGCCGCGTTTGATACGTGTGTACAAAATCTGCCTTCGGGGTATGATTTTGTAGTGGTGGCACGTGCACGAATTTTAAAAACAAAAAGTACCGATGTTGCCACCACTTTTGAAAAGCAACTAAAACAACAAAAATTATGGGTAGAGTAAAAAATCCTTTGAGCCGTTTTTTTATTTGGTTCATAAAATTTTATAAAAAACACATTTCACCGCATAAAATTCCGTGTTGTAGGTTTACTCCGAGTTGTTCGTCATATGCTATTGAAGCGATTACCGTTCACGGATTAATTAAAGGTTTATTTTTATCCTGCAAAAGAATTTTAAGGTGCAATCCGTTTTGTAAAGGCGGGTATGATCCTGTTCCGCCCAAAAAATAAATATGAATACAGAAAGGTGTTAAATTATGCAAACACTTTTTAACATTATAAACGTTCCACTTGGTTATGTTATGCGTTTTTTGGCAGGCATTTTAAATAACGACTTTGCCGCTGCCGTTGCTGTTTTTACACTTTTGATTAACGTTATACTAATTCCACTTAGTATAAAAAGTCAAAAATCTTCTGTTCAGCAAATGCGTATTAAACCCAAAATGGACGATATTCGCAAACGTTACGGTGATGACCGCCAAAAACTTTCTGAAGCACAGCAAAAACTTTATCAAGATGAAGGCGTTTCTATGTCGGGCGGTTGTTTGCCTATGCTTATCCGCTTAGCGTTAATGATGAGTATTTATTGGTTAATACTTTCACCGCTTACCTATATAGCAGGCGTTGAAAAAGATAACGTTACAACCGTTTCTACCGCAATTACCGAAACAATGAAAGATTATAAGGAAAACGATAAGGACGCTTACGATAAATACTCCAAAATTTTGGCAGAAACAGGTTGGTCTGAAAAGAACACCAATAACGACCTTATGTTAACCAATATTATTAAAAATAATCCTGAAATCGTTGAAGAAATATTGCCTGCAGAAAAATACGCTGAAATTGAAAATGTATATAATAAAATTCTTGAAAAAGATAAAAAGGCTGATATCAACTTTAAACTTTTCGGCATTTCTGAACTTGACCTTACAAAAACACCTAAGTTCTCATTCAATATCTTTAGTGAAGCACAACTTTTATGGCTTATACCAATAGGTGCTTTTGTGGCTCAAATACTTACAAGTTTAATTTCAATGCGAATTAACAAAATTAACAACCCCGAAGCCCCCTCAATGATGGGTATGATGCTTACAATGCCATTGATTTCGCTCTTTATCGGTTTTGGTTTGCCGGGCGGTGTAGGTTTCTATTGGATATGCTCTTCGCTTATAGGCGGTCTTATTCAATCTGGTGTTCAGTTGTGGTACGGTCCGCAAAAATTACTTGCACGCGAACGTTCTAAAGAACTCGAAAAACAATGTGATTTTGAAATCAAACAACTTGACAAATTCAATAATACAGTTGACGAATAATTTTAAGGAGGTCAATTACCTTGATTAAAGAAGCAATAGGCTTTGGCAACACCGTTGATGAAGCAAAAGAAGATGCCACTTTGAAACTCGGTGCTAAATCTGAAGAAGATGTACAATTTGAAATAATTTCTTTGCCTAAAAAAAAGGTGTTGGGTATTTTCGGCGGTTCTAAAGCCGAAGTTAAGGCATATGTTGAACGTGCCGATAAACCTGCTAAAAAATCAAATAAATCATCTAAAAAATCAAACGCAGATGTAAAAAATACCAAAAAAGAAAAGGTTGAAAAATCTGCACCTGTAAAAAAAGATGTTAAAACCGATGATGCAAAACGCACTCAAGCAATAGATCAATCTCAAATTGATTCTAATACGCCCACTGGTAAGGCAATTTCTTACTTGAATGCAATTCTTAAAAATTTCGGTTGTGAAAATGTTTCGGTTAAAGCCGAAATTTACGATAGCAGTGCCCTTATCGTGCTTGAGGGTGAAAACCTTGGTGTTATAATCGGTCACCGTGGCGAAACACTTGATGCATTGCAACACCTTGTTTCACTTGCAGCAAGTAATTCGGGCAGTTATTTTAAAATCACCTTAAATATCGGTGATTACCGTGAAAAACGTGAGCAAACCTTAATTTCACTTGCTACACGTGTTGCCGAACAGGTTAAAAACACAACACGTAACCGTGCACTCGAACCTATGAGTGCTTACGAACGCCGTATTATTCATACAGCAATACAAAATATTGACGGTGTATGTTCTGCATCTGTTGGTGACGGTAAAAACCGCCGTGTAGTTGTTTTTGTTGAGGGTGGTTCACCAACAATGCCACGCCGTGATAACTCTCGCCGCCGAGATTCACGTGACAGAAAACCTTCAAACGTGGTTTCGTCTAACCCAAACCGTGAACCGAAACGCGATGCCGAAATTTCACTTTACAGCAAAATTTCGGCAAACAATGAAGAATAATTTTAAATTTAATAATTCTTTAATTTCTAAGTG
>CAZUYL010000008.1:0-25123 GCA_964624945.1 uncultured Ruminococcus sp.
CTTTAATAAAGCCGCTGAAATTTTTTTGTTAGATGCAACAACTGGTATGAATTGATTTATTGCATCAATAAAATGTTTATTGTCGCCAAGGGCGGATATTACATTTGCTTTTACGGTTTCGTCGTTTACACAAGCGGCAGATACTACTGCAACTATGGCGTTAACGGTGTCACGGTCGCCCTGTAAATAACCGTTTTGTAAAGCATCAAAAAGTTTTTTAACGCTTTTTTTATTGTTTTCAAGCAAAACTGCCTTAATTTGCGGAACTAACTTTTCACCGAAGAAGTTAAGATACAAAAAATTGCCGTAAACAGCAACGTGTGCCTTATACTCATCTTTAAGTGTGGGGAAAATGTCGAGCATTTTTTTGGTGAACGCCGTTACGTTATATGTTCCGTTTTTGGAAACGGTTGGCAAATCAATGTTGACATTTGAGGTTGAACGTGTGTGCTTTATACCGAGCATATCGCGTAGGGTAGAGGTAAAGTCAATGCCTACTGCTTCGGCATCTTTGGCGTTTTGTGTGTCATCAAAAAGCCAAGCGTTTGCCTCGCTGAGTTCGTAACTGCCGTCTTCGGCAATATCGGCGGTTTTTAAAACGTACATTTGACGTTCGTCACTGTATTCAACCAAAACTGCTTTTGTGCCGTTGTTGTAGATACCGTCGGTTAGTTTAAAGCCGTTTTCATCAAAAAAAGGTTGCATTTCGGTTAAAACGTTTTCTAAATATCTGTTATCCATAATTAAATATACACTTCCAAATAATATTTTTCTATATTGTAACATAAAAACTTTGCTTTCTCAACAAAAATTTCTTGAAAGGATTACATTTATTATATATAATGTAATCGGTTGGTGAAAATGATGGAAATATCAAACAAAAAAGATTTAAGAAATATACTTGAAAGTCAAGGCTTTTCGTTTAAAAAATCACTTGGTCAAAATTTTTTGATTGATGATACCGTTTGTCCGCGTATGGCAGATGCGGTATCGGGAGAAAATGTGGGCGTTCTTGAAATAGGACCGGGGGCCGGTGTTTTAACAAGCCAACTTTCAGCCGCGTGCAAAAAGGTTGTATCGGTAGAACTTGACACACGCCTTGAGGCTATACTTAAACAAACGCTCAGCGGTTGTGAAAATGTAAAAATAGTATGGGGCGATATTTTAAAGACCGATTTAAAAACGCTTATTAAACAAGAGTTTTCTGATTGTGATGTAATTAATGTATGTGCTAATTTGCCTTATTATATTACTTCCCCCGTAATTATGAATTTGCTTGAAAGCGGATTGCCTTTTAATAAAATTGCTGTTATGGTGCAAAAAGAGGCAGCAGATAGACTTTGTGCCGATGTGGGTACACGAAATGCGGGTGCAGTTACGGTTGCGGTCAATTATTATGCAGATGCACAGTTGCTTTTTGGTGTGCCGCGTACATCGTTTATGCCGCCACCTAATGTGGATTCGGCTGTTATAGAACTTGTTTTGCGTAAAGAACCGTCGATTACCGTAAATGATGAAAAAATGTTTTTTAAGGTTGTGAAAGCCGCTTTTGCACAGCGAAGAAAAACCTTTTTAAATACCGTTAACAATACGCTTGGCATTGACAAAAATGTTTTGCGAAAAATTTTAACCGACAACGGCATTGCCGAAACGGTACGCGGTGAAGCACTTACTATGCAAAATTTTGCCGATATTGCCAACGCTTTATCATAATTTAATATGTGACTGAATAAAGTTTTAAAATTGTGAAATTTATTTGACATTTGCGGCTTATAGCACTATAATATATATGATATAATAGTTGTGTAGTATGCACACAACAGAAATTCAGGAGGAATTTATTATGAATTTTATTAAAGTAGACAGTTATGAAAAATTAAGCGTTACAGCGGCTAATATTATTGCATCACAAATCATTATGAAGCCGAACTGTGTTTTAGGTCTTGCAACAGGTTCTTCACCGGTTGGTACTTATAAAGAACTTATCAAAAAGTACGAAGCAGGCGAACTTGATTTTTCAACCGTTACATCTGTAAACCTTGACGAATATGTTGGCCTTGACGGCAACCACGATCAAAGTTACCGTTACTTTATGAACACAAATCTTTTTGACCACGTAAATATTGACAAGGCACGCACAGCAGTACCGAGCGGTATTTCGGGTGACCTTGAAGCAGAAGGTGCTGCTTACGATAAGCACATTGCAGATTTAGGCGGTATTGATTTACAACTTTTGGGTATAGGTCTTGACGGTCATATCGGCTTTAACGAACCTGCCGATGTTTTTGTAAAAGAAACACACGTTGTTGATTTACACGAATCTACTATTGAAGCAAACGCACGTTTCTTTGACTCTATTGATGATGTACCGAAAAAGGCAATCACTATGGGTATGGGTGCTATTATGAACGCTAAAAAAGTTTTGCTTGTTGCTAACGGTGCAAACAAGAAAGACATTATTGAAAAAGCATTCTTTGGTCCGATTACACCTGAAGTTCCCGCATCTGTTTTACAACTTCACCCAGATGTAACAGTAATTTACAGCGAAAACTAATATTTATTTTTATTTTAAACGAGGTATTTTAAAATGACAGACAGAGAAATCGCAACTCTTGCGGCTAAGCAGTTTAACGCCGATGAAATCACATATCTTGAGCCATACGGCAGCGGTCATATTAATTCAACTTGGCTTGCAATTCACAAATCAGCCGACGGCAAAGAGGTTAAACAACTTTTACAGATGATTAACCACTACGTGTTTAAAAGTCCCGACGAACTTATGGAAAACATTGTCGGCGTTACCGAATTTTTGCGTAACCGTGTTGAAGAAGACGGCACACTTACCGTTATTCCGACACTTGACGGCAAACATTATTATCTTGATGAATTCGGCAACTATTGGCGTGTATACCGCTTTATTGAAAACGCAACAGGTTATGACAAAATTGAAAAAGACAGCGATTTCTATAACTGCGGTTTGGCATTTGGTGAATTCCAACAACTTTTGGCAGAATATCCTGCTGAAAAACTTCACGAAACTATCGTTAACTTCCACAACACACCAAGCCGTTTTGCAGATTTTAAAAAGGCTTTGGCTGAAGACCCCAAGGGCCGTGCAAAAGATGTTAAAGATGAAATTGATTTTGTGCTTGCACGTGAATGTAAAGCCGATGCAATTACATCTAAACTTGCAAGCGGTGAAATTCCGTGGCGTGTAACACATAATGATACAAAACTCAACAACATTTTGATTGATGATGCAACAGGCAAGGCAAAATGTGTTATTGACCTTGATACCATTATGCCCGGTGCTGCCGCTTATGACTTTGGCGACTGCATACGTTTTGGTGCATCTACAGGTGCGGAAGATGAAACCGACCTTTCAAAAATTGAGGTTGATTTACACCTATTCCAAGTATTTGCAAGCGGTTATCTTACCTCGGCAAACAAATTTTTAACTCCTGCTGAAAAAGACAGTCTTGTAACAGGTGCATACCTTATGACACTTGAATGCGGTGTGCGTTTCTTGACCGACTACATAAACGGTGACGTTTATTTCAAAATTCACCGTGAAAATCACAACCTTGACCGTTGTCGCACACAGTTTAAACTTGTTGCCGATATGGAAGAGAAAGAAAATCAAATGCGTGAGTTTGTAAACAACTTTAAAGGATAATACATATGATTACTGTTTCAAATGAACATTTAACGGCAAAGTTCAGCGAATTAGGTGCCGAACTTAAAAGCCTTGTTTGTGACGGAAAAGAGCATATTTGGTATGGTGACCCTGCTTTTTGGACAGGGTCTGCACCGGTGCTGTTTCCGATTTGCAGCGGACTTAAAGATGATGAGTTTATCTATGAGGGTAAAACTTACACAATGCAAAAACACGGTTTTGCACGCAAAAGCGAATTTGCGGTTGAAAGCGTAACCGAAAGCAGCGTAACGTTTTTATTAAGTTCTGAAAACTGCCCTAAAGATAATTATCCGTTTGATTATGAATTCAGAATTACATATACCTTGTCGGGTAAAAAAATTAATGTAGAATATAACATTAAAAACTTAACCGACGGCGATATGTACTTTTCGGTGGGTGCTCATGAGGCATATCATTGCCCCGAAGGTATTGAAAATTACGAAATAATTTTTGAAAATCCCGAAAATTTAGATGCATATCAGTTAGACGGTCCTCTGCTTACAGACAATACCAAAAGTTACGGTCAAAACACTTCTGTTTTGCCGCTTAGTGATTCTCTTTTTGAAAATGACTGTCTTATTTTCAAACATCTTAATTCACATTCGGTAATTTTACGCAATAAAACTACCGACCAAAAAATTAAGGCTGTGTTTGAAGGTTTTGACTATTTATTGCTTTGGACAGTACCTACTGCACCGTATATTTGCATTGAACCGTGGTGCGGCATAACCGATAACATTAACACTACAAAGCAATTACCCGAAAAAGAGGGTATTGAAAAAATTGATAAAGGCGGCGAATTTTACCGTCTGCACAGTTTTGAAATTTTATAAAAATAAATTTAATAGGGTATGAATACGAGATTTCCTAATTGCTTTATTAAAGCCGATTGTAAATTTAATTCTTTTGATGAATTTGTAGCGGCTACGTTTTTTAGAAAATCTTTCACCGTAAACGATGCCGCAAACGCCAATGTAAGTATTGCCGTTTGCGGTTTTTATCGTCTTTTTATAAATGATAAAGATATTACAAAAGGTTTTTTAGCACCTTATATAAGTAATCCGGACCACACGTTTTATCCGATTTAGGTTACAGCGAATTGGCTTATAAAATGATTATGCGTCCTGATTTTCCGCCATATGCATATATGGCAAATAAAGGCTTTTCAACCTTGTGGGAACGCTTGTTACCCGAACCGCTTGATTCTGTAAATCATCATTTTGGGACGATATTTCGGCGTGGTTTGTAAAAGTTTTGGCAGGGTTAGACTATAACCCCAACGCCGACAATTTAATGCGGGTTGATGTAAAACCGCATATTGTAGAAAATCTTAACGATTCCTCCACTTACTATAATTCAAATCACGGCAGAATCGAAGTCGCTTGGGTTAAAAATAACGATGCTACCGTCACGCTGAGCATCAGCGTACCTGATGTTTTTGAAGGTATATCAAGCCTGAGGGCAGTTACCGGTTTGCCGACGGCAATGTTCAAAAAACATTGCATAGCGGCAAGTATACTCTTATTAAAAACACTAAATTAAAAAAACACACAATGCAACAGTAAATTTACCGTGCGTTGTGTGTTTTTTGCGTTTAAGTATTGTGTATATAAATTTTTATATTATATTGGAAATTAATTGTTTTGTATTATACCAATGTGCTGGTAAAGGCTACCGCTTTGCCGAGAATACTTATATTTGATAGTTCGCTGCCCGTAAAAACAAAGGGTTGGTATTTTGAATTGCAGGCAACCAAAGTAATGGTATTGCTATTGATATACACGCGTTTAAGGGTTGCTTCGTCGTCAATAAGCACGGCGGCGATTTCACCGTTTTCTACGGTGGGTTGTTTGCGAATGTATACAATATCGCCGTTCATAATACGGGCGTCGATCATACTGTCGCCCTTGCAACGCAGTGCAAAATCGGCGTTAACATTTTCTGGAACTGTGACTTCACCCTCAAGATTTTCGCTTGCTAATACGGGCGTTCCGCAGGCGATTGTTCCGAGAAGTGGAATTTTATTCATTTTAGGTAATGAGATAACATTGTTATAAGATGTATATTCCGCATCTATAAAAGAAGAGGGTGGAACATTAAAAATTTCTGAAAGTTTTTTTATTGTTTCTCGCTTTAAATTTTTAACGGTGCCACACTCCCATTTTTGTACGGCAGCACGCTGAACACCTAACAGTTTGCCGAGTTCTTCTTGTGAATAACCGTTTTCAGTTCTGAGACGTTTTATATAACTTCCAATATTCATAGAGATCAATCCTTTCTGTAGTTAATTGTATCTTAAATTTATCATAATGTCAAGAAAAATATAATAAAAAGATACAAAACACTTGACAAAACGATATTCGGGTGCTATTATTGTAGTATCTCAAAAAGATACACGGCGTAAAGTTGTTAGTTTTTGTCGAAAAAATGATATTTTTTTGAAGATTATGTATCTTTTTGCGATACAAAAAATTAAGGAGGTTTTTAAAGTGAATTACATTTTGTTGGAGGGTGCGTGTTTAAAAATATTTATAGCATTGATTTTTTTATTGTTATTTATATGTATTTTATGCCTGTTGTACACAATTTGGTGCGATAAGAAAAATTATGCTTTAAATATTAAACTCGACACCGAAAAACAACATATTAAAATGTTGCAGGTTGAAAATTTAAAACTGAGAATTAAAAACGGAGAATTGAATGTAGATGAGTGAAAAAAGGTTTATTTGTAACGATTGCGGTAAAATTTTTAAAAATCCGATTTTTTATGAGGAGACACACGGTTTAGGATTTCCGCCTTATGAAAGAATTGCTGCTTGCCCTAAATGTAATGGTGTAAATTTTTCGGAATATGAAATTTTTGTTGAAAAAATTGATGTTGCCGAAAGAATATTAACCGCCATACGCAGTTTGAATAATTTTTCAAACGAAATGCAAAATGTTTTAGGTTGCGAGTGTAAAAATTCGGATTTTTGCGATGCCGAAAACGAACTGTACGAATTAATAAACGATATTTTTGATTTTATAACGATTGATCTTAAACGAAAAATTTTAAATTTAAAAACCGATAACGAAGTAAAGGCAATATTAATGTATTTAAAAGGTGAGTTATGAAAAAATACGATTTATGTGTTTGCGGCAATAAAAGTTATGATAAAGGTTTATGTAAAGAATGTATCTATTTATTGCGGGCGAAAAAAAGTAAAAATATTAGTGTTATAGAAAAATTCAGGGCGGACTACAACGCTCGACACGGCGTATGGGTTACATACGGTCAATTTGTGGGTTTGATTGACAATATTGCAAGGAGGAGAAAAGATTTTGACTGTAGAAGAAAAGAAAAAAATATTAAAAAGATACGGTGAAACCGATGATAAAATCGAACAGTTGCGACGTGCTAAAGAAAACAGTAAATTTTATGACAGATATCAAAGCCCCGATTTTAACGAAGAAATCAAGGGCAGCGGTTCAAAGGGCTCTATTGTGGAAATTACGGTAGAAAAACGCAATGAGGATTGGGATACTTTTATAAATGAAGAATTACATAATCTTTACGATTTAAGAATTAAAATAGAAAAAGCCGTTGCCTCGCTTTCGGATTTTACGCAACAAAGGTTATTGCGACTTTTATATTTGGGTGAAATTGATGAATACGGTGACCGCAAAAGATTTACTTTTGCCGAAATTTCGCAAATACTCAGTTACAGTGAAAGGCAAATTTACAGGATATATAAAAATGCACTTATTAATTTACCCGATATTAATTAGCGATGTCAGTTAATGTCAGTAAAAAGGGTGTTATTATACCAACGTGGAAGGAGCAATTTTAAGTATTAATTAAACGGAGGTGTATTAAATGTCAAATCAAAGCGACGATGAATTTAATCTCAATTCAAAAATGCGGTCATGTGCACAAAAGTTAATCAATTCGGATTTTGACGGCAATATAAGTAAACTGTGTGAAGAACTTAAAATTTCACGTTCTACTTTTTACAGATGGTACGATAAAGATGAATTTAAAGATTATATAAAATTTCTTATTAACCGTTATACCGATACAGAACTTTTTAATATTTGGAAATCAATAATAGAAACCGCAAAAAAGGGGAGTCCGCAAGCACTTAAACTGTTTTTTGAACTTAAAAATTTATATGCGGCGGACAGTAATAATAACACGGGTGTTGTTTTTATAAGCGGTGAGGACAAAATTGAAGAATAACAGCATTTATTTGCCCGATGTTATAGGAAAAGGTTACGGCAGATTTTGGTATGATAAAAGCCGTTACAGAATTTTAAAAGGTGGTAAGGGCAGTAAAAAAAGCGTTACAACCGCACTTAATATGATTTACCGAATTATGAAATATCCGAAAAGTAATTTATTGGTGGTGCGTGCTGTATTTAATACCCACCGAGACAGCACATTTGCACAGTTGAAATGGGCACAGCAAAGATTGGGTGTTGCACATTTGTGGCACAATACTACCTTCCCGATGGAAATGGTATACAAACCGACAGGGCAGAGGATATTGTTCAGAGGTTTTGACGATGTTTTAAAACTTGCTTCAACTACGGTGTCAAACGGTTATTTGTGCTGGGTTTGGATAGAAGAGGGCTTTGAAATAAACAGCGAAGACAGTTTTGAAAAACTTGATTTATCTATACCGAGGGGTAATATTCCCGATTATTTGTTTAAGCAAACAACAATCACTTTTAACCCGTGGAGTGAAAATCATTGGCTTAAAAAAAGATTTTTTGATAAAAAATGCGATAATGTAAGTTGTTATTCCACAAATTATTTGTGCAATGAATTTTTAGACGATACCGATAAAATGGTATTTGAACAAATGAAAAAAACCAATTACAGAAGATATGCGGTTGCGGGTTTGGGTGAATGGGGCGTTGCCGACGGTTTGGTGTATGAAAATTTTGAGCAAATGTTTTTTGAAAAAGATAAATTAGGTAAAATCGACGGTACCGAATGGCAATACAGACACTTTTTTGGATTGGATTACGGATATTCTAATGACCCGACGGCTTTTATAGCGTTTGCGGTAAACCCTATAAAAAAAGAAATTTACATATACGATGAACATTACAAAACCAAAATGCTAAACAGTGACATTGCCGATATGATAATTAAAAAAGGCTTTTCAAAAGAACGCATACGTGCCGACTGTGCCGAACCTAAATCTAACGATGATTTGCGGCGACTTGGCATTCAGCGAATAATGCCGAGCCCTAAGGGTAAAGATTCGGTAATAAACGGCATTACTCAAATACAGGAATACAAAATTTATGTGCACCCGAAATGCGTTAACACGCTTGCAGAACTGTCAAGTTACTGTTGGAATAAAGATAAAAACGAAAACGGAAAAAACATACCGTTGGATAAAAACAATCATCTTATGGATGCATTGCGATATGCCTTTTGCGATGTAAAATATTTTAAGCCTGTTGCTCCTGACACATTGCGGCATAATTTTACCGATTTAGAATATGTACCTAAAAATTACGATCTAAATGTGCGTGATATAGGCTTTAAAAGAGGGAGAAAAAATTATGAATAATATAACTTTTTTATGTATTAATTTAATGGTTCTTTTGCTTGTTATATTTATATTTATGAGTGTTTTTGCAATCGGATTTTTCACAGGATATAAAAATGAGGAAAGAAAAATTTGTAAATCAAAAAGAACCGATTTCGATTTTTCAGAAGAAACCGAGCAGGAGAAGAAGAAAAAACGTGAATGGAATAATTTTTTAAAATATGACGGTTCGGTTTTAGAAAATAATACACCTTAAACGCCTTGTGCGTTGATATATATCCCTTTACCATAGGGAAACAAAGGAGAAATTTATATGAACGAAAATATTCAGAATGATATTTCGGGTGAAAATTTGCCCGAAGAAAATCTGAAAGAAACCGAAAATATTGCCGAAGAAAGTTTTGATACTGTTACACCAAACGGTATTGATTTATCTGAAAGCGATATTGTGCGAGATACGGGCGTTAAAACCGATGACTCTGTATCAGAATTTAAACAAGACGAACCGTTTGTTTCGGTTCGGTATAATCACAAGAACAAGAATTTCAGCAAAGAAGAAGCGATAAACTATATTCAAAAAGGTATGCATACCGAATCTTTAAGAACAAAACTTGAATATATTGCCGCCTTGCAGGGTGTAGATGTAAATAAATTAGTCGACAATATTGTAACGGCACCCGAAAAGGCTTATCGCAAACATTTGGAGGAATTGTACGGAAAAGACAGTTCGGATGTAGAAATAGGAATGGAAATTTACCGTGAAAAACAGTCGGAAGATTATAAAAAAATAATTGCCGAACGTGAGAGCAGTATTGAAAAAAGCAAACAAAATGTTGAAAAGAGTGTTTATTCACGCTTGGCAGATGAATATATGAATTTAAAAAAAGAAATTCCCGATGTGCCCGATTACTCCGAATTACCCGATTCTGTGATTATTGAAGCGGCAGGTGGCAAACGCGATTTAAGTTCGGCTTATCTGCATTATATTTACAAAGAAAAAATGAAAATTGACGCTGCAAAAAAATATGAAGATGCAGCAAACTGTGCAAGTCTTAAATCTATGAAAAGTGCCGATAATGATGTTATGAATTCTGAGGAAAAGCACTTTTTAAACGGACTGTGGCACAAATAAAAGGAGAAGGATAATTAATTATGGGAAATGTTTTTGAATACGCAAATAAATACGCAAAAGAACTTGATAAAATGATAGTTCAGGAATCTAAAACAGGCTTTATGGCTGACGGAAAGTTTAAGGCAAGATTTACGGGGGCAAGAACCGTTAATATGCCTCAAATTGATTTTGACGGTCTTGGTGATTACGACCGCGAAACAGGTTACTCTAAAGGCGGTACAAATTTTAATTACACAGCTTATACACTTACAAAAGAGCGAAGCAAACAACTTGTTATTGATGCTCAAGATGCCGATGAAAGCGGTATGTCTTCACTTGCGGGTAAGATAGTAGGTGAATACACAAGAACAAAGGTTAATCCCGAAATAGATGCATATGTAATTTCAAAACTTTATAATATTGCTAACACAAAGGGCAACGTAACCGATTTTGACACTAATACAGCGGTAGAATCAATGCTTGAAAACATTAACAAGGCAGAGGCTGCCGACGGCTACACCAATGAAGAAATGATTGCATTTGTGGACCCCGTTATGTATGCCGCTATTATGACAAGCGAAAAGTTGCAACATTCTATAACAGTAAGCGAATTTGAACAGGGCGAAGCCAACTTTAAGGTGAAAAAACTTAACGGTTGTGCGATTATTCCCGTAGCGGCAGACCGTATGAGAACACAGTACGATTTTAACGATACAGGTTTTAAAGCGGCAAGCGATGCGGGTTACATACGTGCTGTTGTTATGCCGAAATCTGCGGCATCATTGGTTAAAAAGGTGGATAAAGTAGATATTTACACACCCGATATGGTGCAGGATATGGACGCATATAAAATTAACTTTAGACTTTATTATGACTGTTTTATTACCGAAAATAAAAAGAACCTTATTTTTGCAATAAGCGGTGAATAATATTTTAAAAGCGGCTGCCTGTCAGCCGCTGATTTTTTTGAAAGCAGGGTGAACAATGATAAAATTAAATTCAAAATCAATTTGGGCAGAGTATGAATCGGGTCAACAATATAAAAACAGCATAGGTGACAAGGGAATACAAGATCAATCAAGAATAAACGAACGCTTTTTTGTGGGCGACCAATGGCACGGTGTTAATGCAGGTAACGAGAAACCGTTGACACGCAGAAATATTATCAAAAGAATAGGCGATTACAAAATGGCAATTATAGGCAGTGCTCCGATTGCGGTAAATTACAGTGCCGAAGGTATACCCGATGTTGACTGCAAAAACGTTGCCGAATTTAAAAATGCTTTGATTGACGGCAACGAACCCAAAGGTGAAGTGAGCAACTGTGAAGTATCGGCGGTAATGAACGCCCTTACGGATTATTTTAAGGTTACCGCAGAGCGTTTAAAATATGACGATAAAAAGGATCAAATGCTTAGAAACGCATATATTTCGGGCACGGGAATTTTATATACTTATTGGGACAGTTCAATAAATACCGGACTTTATGCCGATAAGGGAAAAATACACGCAATAAAAGGCGATATTGCCTGTGAAGTGTTAGATGTTGAAAATGTTGTGTTTGGTGACCCAAACAATGAGGAGGTAGAGAGTCAGCCGTATATAATTATTGCCAAAAGAACCGATGTTGATGCGGTTATAAGAGAGGCGGAAAAATACGGTCAAAAAACCGATGATATTGTTCCGGATAACGCAAACGGATATTATAAAAATTCGGGTGACAGAGGTGAAAGCGAACCTAATAATTCTAACAGAATTACCGTTATAACCAAGTTGTATAAAAAATTTGATGATGAGGGCAACTGTACCGTTTGGGGAAAGACGGTAACCGAAAATTCGGTTATTCGACCTGAATGGAATTTATTAATACACAGGTATCCGATTGCAAAATTTGTTTGGGAACGCCGTAAAAGTTGTGCCTACGGTGACAGCGAAATTACATATCAAATTCCAAATCAAATAGCCTTAAATCAAGCACATTCGATTTCGGTTTGGGCAATGCAAAACACGGGTATGCCTAAAATGATTATAAACGGAGATCTTTTGCCTGAGGGTATATCGAATGATCCTGCGGAAATAATTAAAATTTACGGTTCTGCCGAAGAAATGGCAAGTGCGGTAAGGTATGTATCACCGCCTAATTACAGTTCGGCTTTTATTAATTATACTGATGCATTCGCAAATAACGTTTTGGCAGACAGCGGTGCAAATGATGTGGCACTCGGCAATTTCACTCCCAATAATGCAACTGCTATTGTGCAGGCACGTGAGGCGGCTTTGGCACCGATGCAAACTTATCAAAACAGATTTTATAGTACAAACGAAGATGTTGCACGCATTTGGGCAGATTTTTGGATGACAATGTACGGTCAAAGACCTATACGCATTAATGACGGCGGTTCGGCTAAGTATATGAATTTTAATTCGGAACGTTATAACAGTTTGGTTGTAACCGCAAAGATTGATGTAGGTGCTTCTACGATTTGGAGTGAGGCTGTATCAATTAACAATTTAGGCAATTTGCTCTCTTCGGGACTTATAAGTTTTGTTGAATATCTTGAACGCATACCCAACGGTTTAATACCCAATGTAAGCGGATTGATTAATGCCAGAAAACAGCAAGAAAATCAGTTGAATTTGCAAAATCAAAGTGTACAAGAACCGCAAAATCAAGATGCAAATAATATTGAGTTGCAGAACAACACTAACGATTTGTACAGTCAAGATAATACTGCCAATGCCGACGGTATAAGTGACCAAGAACTGCTTGAGTATATCAAGGTAAATTACCCCGATGTTTATAAAAAATTTATGGGATTATCGACCGAATTACAGGCAAAAGCACTTAGTATGATGCGAAACCAAGGTCAAGATAATATGCAAGAACAGGTAATGAAGGATAGTGGTTATGAACAGAATTGATAATAAAAAACGAAATTTTCCTAAGGCTAATATTATTTTAAACGATTCTTTGCGGTTGCTGGGTTACACCGATAATGACGGCAACCCTGAGTTATCGCAACGCATACGCAACAAAGCGATTGTTACCGTTAATTTGGTTTACGGTGATTTATGGCGTATATGTAAAGACACCGATTTTGAACCGATTACTTCTTTAGATGATGAAATAAAATTGCCAAAAAAAGCAACGGGCGATGTGTTTTTATATGGTTTGGCAATGCATTTGGCAAGAAACGAAAATGACGGTGATCAACAACAGTATTTTGCTTACCTTTACAACTCACGAAGGGCAGGTCTTACAAAATTTGACAGGTTGAAAAATATTATACCGAGAGGAGCGGATATATGAGATATCCGAATATTAACAGAAATGCAAGCCGCACGATTACGGTTTCTAATTTATCGGGCGGTATGAATTTAAGAAATTGTATCACCTCAATAAAGGATAATCAACTAAGCGACTGTGCTAATATGTGGTATAAAAACGGCATACTAAAAACTCGCCCCTGTCTTAATACAAATGCTAAATGTTTAAGCAGTATAGGTAAAAGCGAAAACGAGAAAAAAGTTACAACAAGATTTCATACCGATATCAGCGTTGTGTATGACGGTTTTGAATGTATTTGTGCATCAAATAAAAAGGTGTTTGAAGACACGGTAAATAATTCGGTTACCTGCAATATAGAATTTGAATTTCAAAGTGTTGATAAAATTTATTCTTTGCCTGCCATTTGCGGAATAAATGGCGGAGATGAAGTCACATATTTTTTGATTGAAAAAGAAAAAACACTTTATTGTTATATTTCGGATTGCAGCATATGGAAACTTGAGTATTCATACACAAAAAATGATATTTTAAGCGGTAAAAAATTATGTTGGAAAAAATTAAGCCGTGATGAAATTTATGTTCCTACGGTGTATTATCACGCCAAGCGAAGCGGTTGGTCGGAATATGAGGCAACTATGATAGAGGGGTACAACCTAATTAATAACCGATACAAAATAGTTTATTCGGCGTATAACGTTGATGACAGCGACGAAACACACCCTATGAGGTATGCTTTGCCCGAAAAATTATCGCAATCGGGCGAAATAGAAGTGGAACTTACATCGTACGACAAAAACAATGAAACGGCTAAGGTTGTAAAGCATAAAATTAAATATTCAAGTGCCGATTATTTCAGTTTTTCAAAGGGCAATATTATTACCGAAACATTTGAAAACGGCAAAACACCCGAAGATGATGTATATATGTTTGTAAAATATAATTACATAGGATGACAGCGACGAAACACACCCTATGAGGTATGCTTTGCCCGAAAAATTATCGCAATCGGGCGAAATAGAAGTGGAACTTACATCGTACGACAAAAACAATGAAACGGCTAAGGTTGTAAAGCATAAAATTAAATATTCAAGTGCCGATTATTTCAGTTTTTCAAAGGGCAATATTATTACCGAAACATTTGAAAACGGCAAAACACCCGAAGATGATGTATATATGTTTGTAAAATATAATTACATAGGTTTTTTACATCAACCAAATGTCAGCGAAAGTTTAGTTACACTCAATTCTGATGAAAGCAGGGAAAAATACGGTTGCAACGAGGATAATATTGTAATTACCGCACCTTTTGAACAGAGTGCCGAAAATTCAGAAAAAGTTTTTTGTATGACACAACATATATGGTACGGCGGTGCTTCAAACGGAATTTCAAGCGGTTCAAGATTATTTTTAAGTGGAAACACAAAAGATAAAAACAAACCTTTGCTTTTGTGGTCGGGGGTAGATAATCCGCTTTATTTTAACGAAAACTGTTATATTAACGTCGGCAAAAATTCAGATGAAGTGACCGCTTTCGGAAAACAGGGTGAAAATTTAATAATCTTTAAAAAGAACGAAATTTATTACACCTATTGCACTTCTAATTATGAAATAACAGCCGATGATTTAATAAATCAAAGTGTTGTCGACATTGAAGCCGCAAAGGTCACCTTTCCTGTAATATTGCTTAACGGATTTATAGGTTGCGATTGCCCTAACACAGTTCAAATGTGCCGCAATAGATTGGTTTGGGCAAACAGCAACGGTAAAATATATACTCTTTGCACATTAAGTCAGTACAACGAACGCAACGTGTATGAAATATCCGAAATGATTGAAGATAAACTTAAAAAATATTCCGATTGTTTAAAATATGCTACAACAGCGGATTTTGAAGGCCATTATGTATTGTTTTTGCGTGACTGTGCTTTTGTGGCAGATTATAACTGTTACGGATTTCAATATATTTATTCTTACTCTAAAAATGACGATGCAAATGCTATGATACCGTGGCATTTTTGGGAGTTTGATTTTTTAGCGGATAAAACATCGCAGGAAGGTTATACCTCTGCTGTAATTTGTGCTTTTAAAAACAATTTGCTTATGAGAACATATTTTGACGCCTCGGTTAATTCAAAATCGGCTTTGGTAAGTTTTTATATGAACGGTGATTTATACCGTGATTATGATGATTTGTTTTATAACGATAATATAAGTTTTAAACTTAAACTGCGTAAAAATTTAATAAAAAGTAGATTGTGTACAAAACTTTTTGAATTGGGCAACGGTATATATAATTTTAATTTGGAGTCGCTTACTTTGAAAATAGGTTCCAATAACGGAATTTTTGCCAATTTAACCGTCATTACCGATAAAGGTGAAATCAATTATGATTTGGCAAGAAAAAAAGAGTCGAGTTTTTCGGAGGACAAAACCTTTATTTTGCCGAAATATGTACACTTGTCTTTAAGTTCGCTGCTGAAATTCGGAGTAAAAATAGAGTGTGACGGGCTGTTTGCATTTGACGGAATGTCGGTACGGTACAGATTGTTAGGAGGGGTAAGATAAATGAGAACCAAAGATGAAATAACTAATAGTTTAGCAGAAAATGAGGAAAAACGTAAAAATTTAAACGTTGACGATTATGTAAATGAGGCTAAAAATAAAAATCAGCCGCAAAAAGATGAATATGCAGCCACAATAAGTGCCGATTACGATAAAACTATTGAAAATTTAACAAATCAAAATAAAAAAGCAGTTTCGGACACAATAACTTCTTATGAAAATGAATACGGAAGAAATGCGGTGCAAAAAATAATCAACGAAAAATTGATTGCCGAAAAAAATTCCGATTTAGGTATCACAGATTCGGGATTAAATAAAACCCAGTTGACCGCCGCACAACTTTCGTATGCAAACCAAAAAGGAAAACTTGATGTTTCAAAAGAGAGTGCTTTAAAAGATTTGGCTTTGAATTTGGAAAGCAGCATAGTTTCTGTAAATCAGCAAAAAAATAATGCAATTATGCAAAATAATACCTATTGGGATGAAATTTCAAGAGAAGAGGGCATAAGAGAATATAATTATGCAAAGAACGATCTTGATAATAACATTGCTATAGATAAGCAAGAATTGTTGCAGGTGGAAGCGATAGAAGAAAACGAAAAATTGTATAATAATGTTTACGGAACTTCTGATTTAAGTACAAATACGATTTCATATATTATTAATGCTGACGGCGGACTTTTAAGCCGTGATTATTACGGTACACTAAAAGATAATAACGTAGATACAATATATAATTACAGAGGCGATAAAATAGTAAGCGTTACGTATGCAGATAATAATTCAGGTAAAACAACAACGCTTGCATACGGCGTAAATCCATATACTGGAGATAACAATATAAAAGGCAACAGTGATGCAGCCAAGGCGGCTAATAAATATCAGACATACAGCAACGGTTATCAACCTAAAGGTGTTATTATAGACGGCGTAGATTACGGAAAAATTATCAAAGCAGTTGATAAAACTACACCTGAAAAAACTGACGGAATTGCGTTTAATGTGCATAAAACTATCGGTAATGGTACGCATTATTGGGTTTGGAAAGCGAAGGAAAATAATTATGTAGAAGTTATACCAACGTTAGATGAAAAAAATGAGAGTGAATGGAAAGAGAAAGAGTAGTACTATGGCTGTAAGTAAATTTAGTAATTCAAAAAGTTTTGGTAGAGTTAACAACGTAACAATAAAGGAACAGTGTAGGAAACGGTACGAAAATAACGGTAGTTTAGGTAGTGTTTCGGCCGAAGCACAAGATGATTATTTAAAAACTTTAAGAAGCAGGGCACTTAGCATAGCAAACGATACATCTTTTGAAGTTACCGATGCGTCTGAAATTGCTAAAATAGGCACTATGAATATAAATGAATGTAATGCCTTTATAGAAAGCAAATACCGTAAAAAAATCGGGTATGATACATTTTCAGCAGATGCAAATTCGCTTATGAGCGATATAAATTCGGTCTATGACGGTTGGAATGATAAGAAAACCGTAAATTCAGTAAAAAAATCGGTTGAAAATATGTATAACCGAGTGTTAGCGTTTAAAGAGTATAACGGATTTTATCATAAAAATTCACAGGATATAAATGCTACCGTTGAAATGTATAAAAGCGTGTTAGATGATTTAGATGAATTATCCGATATATATTCAAAATATGATAACGCAAATGAGTACAATGCGGTGTTAAATAATCAAAAAATACAAAATGAAAAACTTGAAAGATCGGTTGACGATTATCAAGCGGAAATTGATTATTTAAAAGATTTGTCGAATCGTGCTAAAATTACGAACAGTGATTTTTTACAGAAAAGTTTTTTAAGCAATTACAATAGCATAAAAAACAGTCCAATTAATAATTTAAAGAACATTAAAGAATATAACGGCAATAATTTACATCAACCCTACAGTATTAAGTCAAATAAAACTGTGGAAGAGTTACAAGTGGAGGCAGCAAAAAAAGCCTTCAGTAAAGATATTGATAATCCCGAAGAATTTTTTGGCATAAATGATGCTACAAAACCTAAAATTGAGTTAAATAATTCTAATAAGGTTACCAATTTCGATATAATGCAAAAAGACGATTATTTGAATTATCTCTACTCACTTGCCGACTGTAGCAGTTTGGAAGAATTAAATGGAAAGATAACCGAACTTGAAATGAATCAACGGTTGGCAAGCAGACATCAAAAAATGCAAAAATTTGAATCTGTATCCGATGCAAATTCCAAAAACTACGATAAAAATTTTAAGTTATATACAAAAAATAGAGTTACGTCGATTGACAGCGAATATATTGATGATAAAGATTTTAAATATTTAACCGACAGCGAAGTTGAATTTTATACCTATTATAATCAAAAAGACAAAGAAAACGGAACTAAAAAAGCCGATGAATATCTTGATTTGCTGCAACAAAGAATTGAGAACAGAAAAGGCATTGAAAAGGCAGAAGAATTAAAGGGTAAAACTACACGTGAATTGCTTTATTCGTTCGTTGCGGGGTTTGACCAGTTTGGTGAGGGCGTAAAAAACTTTTTTAATTTTAATGATGATTACATACCTGTTTCTGCCACACAGGTGGCATCGGGACTTATAAGAGAAGATTTAGAAGATGTAGGCCCTAAAATTTTAGGCGTATCGTTAGGTCAGGTGGGTTATGACATTGGTACTACCACCGCTAATATGTTGCCGTCAATACTTGTAAGCACTGCTATAGCGATAGCAGCCCCTGCTGCAGGTGTGCCGACCGCAGCGGCTGCGTTTGCAGGTAATATTGCGGGCGGCACGGTTATGGGTATGTCGGCGGCAGGTAACGCGTATCAAGTGGCATTAAACAGCGGTATGGATAAAGCGTCGTCACGCTGTTATGCAAATTTAGTGGGTGCTTCCGAAGCGGGATTAAGTGTGGCTTTCAGTAAAGTTCTCGGCGGTAAGGCTTTAAGTCAAGGTGCAACAAAAGCCATAGCGGGAATAGACAGCGGATTAGGTCGTTTTGCGGCAAACGTTGGTTGGGCAATGGCTACCGAAGGTGCCGAAGAATCCGCACAGGAAATTCTAAATCCTTTGTTTGAAAATATTGCACTCGGATACACAAAAAACACAATAGACGATATTAATTGGTCTGAAGTGGCATATGCGGGTATGTTAGGTGCCATATCTGGCGGTATTTTTGAGTCGGTAAGCGGTGTTCACGGACTTGTTCTTACCCAAAATGAAAACACGGTAGTTCAAAGTGAAACAAACCGTATTGTAAATCAGTTAAATCAAGTAGGTTTAGATATTAACGAAAACCATAAAAACAATATTGAAAATTACGTTAAATCGGAATTTGTAAACGGTAATATAAGTGTAGATAACATTAAAACCGCCTTTAACAATTCGGGTGAAACCGCTGAGCGAAGAATAGCAGTTGCTATAAACGAGGATAATCAAATTCTAAACGGCAGAACATCTTATTTAGCCGTAAATTATTCCGAAAACGAGCGAAAAGCCGAATCGTTTAATATTGATTTATCTCAGGTAGATGAAAATCACCTTGACACATATAAAAATGCGGTTGAAAGCGGTGCGTTAAACAATACCGAAAAAACACATAACATTGTAGAGTCGTTTGCAAAAATATCGGCTGAGCGTGGATTTGATTTTGAATTTACAAACAATCAAAAAGCCGCCGACGGCAAATATTCTGTTAATGATAATACATTGATTATTAATATGCAGTCGAACAATTATTTGAATTCGATTGTAGGTTATGATGTTGTATCTGTTTTTGAAAATACCGAATATTTTGCAGAATTAAATTCCTTTGTTACCGAATATTCAAAATTAAAGGGTGAATATGAAGATTATTCGGCAAGGTTTAAGAATTCTCAAAACAGTGCAAATTCGCAAAAGAATTTTATTGCAAATGTAATAGGTGATTATCTGTTTTCGGGCAAAGAGTTTATAACCGAAATGTTTATAAAAGATAGAAACCTTTTTGAAAGAGTATATAACGAAATTAACTATTTATGCTCGGTTTTGCCGCAGTCAAGCAAAGAACAGATTAAGTTAAACAGTGTGAAAAATCAGTTTGCGGAAGTTTATAACAAAAATTCGGGTCAGGGCGTAAGCAATGTAAACGGTGTGAATTACGCAATGCCGACAAACGTTTCGGGCAACAACACAAGCGGTGCGGTTTACACAAATAACAATTTGAATTTTGAGCAAAATGCGGGCGAAAATTTTGCAGTTGCCGAAAATTCGGTAAACAATGACGATAATCAAACCGATAGAAGCGAACTGCTTTATTATGCACGGTGTTTAGGCATTAATATTGAATTTCAAAATTTAGATTATATTGACAAAAACGGCAGATTGGTATCTCCCGAAGGATTAATAAAAAATCACAAAGATATAATTATAAATGAAAATGCCGAAAATCCTATTGGATTTATATTAAAGCACGAATTAACACACTTTTGCGAAACGACACCCTCGTACGCCGATACGGTGTATGAAATTAAACACGAAAGTGTGTTTTATGATTGGCTTTTAGAAAAAACAAACAGCGAATACTTATGGGACGCCGAAGAAAAATACCGCGAACTTATTGTTGAAACCTACCCCGATATTAACGATGCATACAGCCCCGAAGTAGATACCGAAATGATAGCAGGCTTTATTGCCGAAAAACTTTGGGTTGACAGTGAATCGGATTTATTAAAATTTGCAAACGAGGTAAAAACCAAAAAGCACAACAAGGTAATACAGTTTATAATCGACTTTGTGTCTTTTATAAAAAAGAAAATCAAGGGCAGAAATAATTTAACCTTAAAACTTTCAATTTTAGAAGATACATTTAAACGCTTGTTTGGTGAGGCGGTAGCGGTAAATACCGAAAATAATGCCGTAACCGAAGTTGGCACCGATGCGGTAACTGAGTACTGTTTTGTGCTTTGCGGCGATTCTTCAATAATTGAAAAAGCCAATAAAATGAAAGCCGACGGTGTCTCACCCTATAAAATTTTGCGTGAACTCGGTGTTTTAGAAAGCGGAACAGGCGATTGGCTAAGGCAATTAGATATGCAAAAATTCAAATTCTTTTGTGACGGCAACGCCAATACGGGCAGGCATACCGACAACCGAAAACTTAAGGTTATAAACGGCAAAATATCGGGCAAGTTGCGTAATTTTGTGGAATGGCCCGATTTGTTTAAAATGTATCCGCGTTTGGCAGATGCCGATCTTGAAATAATTAAGCGTGATTCAAGCGAGAGCGACCTCACCTTTATTGCCGATGAAGAAAAATTTATTATTTCAAGAGATTTATATGATAAATATATACCTTTTGAAAACGAAGATTTAAAATCGGAATTAATAAGAGAAATACAAAAAGCCTTACAGTTTTATGAAGAAAGACGTGCAGTACCCGAAAAAAGAGTTTGGGAAAACATTTCAGACGATGAAGTAAAGCAATATTCCGAAAAAATGGGTAAAGATTTAACACGTGAAGATTTAATTAATTCTTTTTACGATAATTACGAGGCATCGGTTGTACAAAGACAGCAAGATTTAAGAAATTACGGAAAAATAAGCAATTCAAACATTTCGGCAAATTACAAAAATTTAGCGGCGGCTTTACCAAGGCTTGATAAAAAAGAAATGCTCCGTTTAGATGATAACGGCAGGTTGATTACATCTTACGAATATGAACAGTTGCAAAAAAATAATATTGACAGATACGATATTTTATACGGCGACTACACGGCAGATGATACAAAAATAATAGGCAAAAGTAACGAGATAATCGAAAAAGGCAAAAACGCTTCAATTTTGCAACGCCATTTACTTGAAAACAGGGAATACAAACGAAAATATGCCAATGAGCCGATTGAGTTATCTGCAGGTAACGAGGGCTTTATAATAGATTACGGCACAATAGAAAACGCACGTGAAATATATTTGCATTATCTTGATAATGCAAAAAAACCAACAAGCAACCGCGACAGTACATCAAGGTATGTAAGTGACGAAATAATCCAAAAAACAGAAAATACGGTATTTAAAAACGACGACGGCGAATTGCTGTCGCTTTATTTTTCTAAAAAAAGCGTTAGTTCGCCCAATTTTGCCAATGCAAACATTGGTTTAAACGTGGGCACTTTAAAATCGGCAATAAACAAACGCACCGAATACCGCAGCACCAAAAAAGCGGCGTACGGCGGCGTTATAGAAGAGGTATACGCAATATCAAAAAATCCGTTGTTTTTACCCGAAGATATAAAATCGGCAAACGCCAACATGTTGTTAGAGGTTTTAAAAAACAATGCGGTGGTAAACGATTACGAAATTAAGGCTATTACAAAATACAAAAACAGTGAAGATGTAAAATATTCGTCACCGATTTCCAAAAAAATACGTGAACTTTTAAAATCAAAGGGTTACGATAGCATTATATATCCTAACAATTCGGGTGATAATGGCAATTTAGGTGTGCTTTTGTTTGATGAATGGCAAATTATTCCCGTAGCCGAAAACGGTTCTTTAATAGAAACCAGCGGCGTAACCGAAAATGATTTTGTTTATGAAAATAACACGGCAAACAATGTAACCAATGCCGACAACCGCAAAATTTTAAGCAACGCTTTAATAAATATGCGTCAACATCAACACACCAACAAAAAGCAACCCTCACCGCAAATAGATGGCGGCAACAGCGGTTGTTTTGAAAACAGCGATTTAACGGTTGACCAATTATATAATTATATTAAAACCGAACTTCAAACCAATGCAGATGTTGAATTGTCGGTCGTAGACACCGCAAACCGCACTTTAAACAAGCGTAGATACAACAATTCAAACGAAACCGTTTTCAAAAACAAAGACGGCGAAATACTGTCGTTTTATCATATATCTGCCGGTGTGTTGTTAAACGGTGAACGTTTATATAAACAAAAATTGTATTTCTCTAATTTTGATGTGGCGTTAAATAAATATTTTGATAAAAAGGTAGATAAAAAATTCGTAAAAAGCGGCAGCATAGAGGAATGTTATTTGAATTCGGTAAATCCGTTTATTTTAAAAACCGAAAACGCCGAATGGAACGCTTTCAAGATTGCAAAAACTTTGTTAGATGACGGTTATATAAACGAAAAAAGATATCAAAATTTAATAGGTCCGCCCAAAAACAAAATGGACTACAGGGTTGCCGAAGCACTTAAACTTTTGGGAATAGACAGTTTAATTTTTGTGGGTGAAATTAACGGCAAAGTCACAGCACAGGTAATGCCTTTGCAAGAAAATGCAGTAACTATGATAGCCGAAAACGGAATATCAAAAACGCCGAATACCAAAGCGGCAGAGCAAACCGTGTGGTACAATAACGGCGAAATAAAAGATGTAAGCATAGACTACAAAAAGCATGTAAACCGCAATTATTACGACATACGCGAAAAGGTAGAAAAAGGCACTAATACAAAAGAAAAACTTACACTTTTAACCCAAGAGGTAGAATTGGCAAAAGCGACTGTGCTTGAGGGTGAAAACAATATCGTTATAGGCAACAGTTCTGTTTTTGAAAAAGCGGAAATAAATGTTTTAAAGGCAAAATCAAGATTTGAAAATTACAAAAAAGCGGTACAAAACGTTGAAATTGCAAATTACGATACTGCAGGCAGAACTCTTACCCAAAGTGAAAAAAGCAATTTTGCCAATACAGTATTTAAAAACGAGCAGGGCGAACTGCTTTCATTTTTTGCACACAGCACCGGCAAAAACGGTGCATTTAACAGCAAATTCGGTTTTGCGTCGGGTAGTATGGCGGCTGCAAGGCAAAAGCATAAAATGAGCGGCAAAAAGGGTAGAACTTCTTTCTTAGAAGTTAATTACAATATTGAAAATCCTTACTTTGTAAAAGAGGATATATCCGATATGAATGTATCGGAAATAGCCGAATACATGTTTGAAAATAACATTATAACAGAAGCAGCGTATAACAAAATAAACGATATTTACAGCAAAAATTCCAAGAGCAGTAACTATTCTGCCGAAAGACAGTTAATAAGTGAACTCAAAACCCGAAAAATTGACGGACTTGTTTTTATGCAAGAAAAATACGATGCAGGCAGCATGGGTGTAATTGCTTTTGATGAAAATCAGGTGCGTATAGCGTCAAGACATACCGTAGACAAAAAGGGTAACTACAAATTAACATCTGCTGAAGTTGCAAGAGAGGGAAGTATAAGTGCTTCCGAAATGAGAAATAAAGCCGTACGCCGTAAAGTTGATGAAATTTTAAAGGACAGTACTTTAGGTCCTGAATTTAAAAAGTTTGTCGAGGATATTGTAATTGAAAACATTGACATAAATAATTTGGAGGAGTATAATGATTGCAATATAGTTGAATTGAAAACGTTTGGCGAACAAAAAAATATAAACGGCATAAATTCAAAAACCGGTGTAAAATATAAACAGGTTGCATATAAGTTGTTTGATACAATATACATAGATAACGTACCGGATTTTGAAGAACATACCATATATAAGTGCAAATTGCCGATTGAATATTGGTTTGCGGAACAAGGTACGCAAAGAAACGAAACTTTTAAACGATTTCGAAATGAGATTGAATCGCATAAGACTGAATCGCATAAGACTGAATCGCAAGTTGGTTTTAATCAAGAATCAAATAATAATGCAAATACTCAATTTAAAAATAAAAAAGACACCAGTTATGAATGCCATCATAACAATTTGAATTTGGGCGAATTTTGGCTTGTGAAAGATTTTTTTCATAAACAAACCAAACATTATGGTGGAAAACACAGATGGGTTATTTTAATGGAAAAAATTATTGAAGAATTTTATAAATTTTTAAAGAACGAGAGGTAATACAAATGAGAGAAATGGAATGGATTTTTTGTAAACCGTTGGA
>CAZUYL010000009.1:0-24553 GCA_964624945.1 uncultured Ruminococcus sp.
TAAAAAATAGTATAATAAATTATATATAAGTATTAAGAGGTGTTTTTATGAAAGAACAACACTGTGAAGATAAATATTTTTTAAATGCACATCACATTCATATGATAGGCATAGGCGGAAGCGGTATGTGTCCTATAGCGGAACTGTTACTCTCACGCGGATTTAAAATTACGGGTTCTGACAGGAACGATAACGCTAACGTAAAAAGGCTTAAAAATTTGGGCATTACCGTTTATAGCGAGCATAATGCCGAAAATATAAACGGTGCCGATTTGGTGGCATTTTCAGCCGCAGTACCGCACGACAACCCCGAAATGATTGCCGCTGACAGTTTAGGTCTTCCTAAAATGGAGCGTTCACAATTGCTTGGTGCAATTACACGCTGTTACAACAATGTAATAGGCGTTAGCGGAACGCACGGCAAAACAACCGTTTCTTCTATGATAACACAAATCTTGATGATTAACAAGCAAAATCCAAATGCGGTTATAGGCGGTAAGTTGCCTATGGCAAATTCTTCTTGTGTGGTTGGCAATTCGCAAACACTTGTGTGTGAATCTTGCGAATTTGTAGACAGTTTTTTGCAGTTTTCACCCGATATTACCGTTTTGCTTAATATAGACAACGACCATCTCGATTATTTTAAAACGATGGAAAACCTTGAAAATTCTTTTAAAAAGTTTGTTTCAAAGGGTAAAATTTGCTATGCCAACGGTGACGATAGCCGAGTAAAGAATGTTGTTTCAAATATTGATGCAAATGTTGTAACCTACGGTTTTGAAAACACTAACGATTATTACCCCGAAAACATTACGGCAGGCAAAAGGGGTTTTTGCTTTGATGTAATGAAGGGCGGTAAAAAAATATGCCGTCTTGAAATGTCGGCACCCGGCAAGCACAACATTTATAACGGTTTGGTGTCGTTTGCGGTTTGTTATGAAATGGGCGTTTCGCCCGACGGTATTGCCGATGCTATATCAAAATTTACGGGTGCAGGCAGGCGTTTTGAATTTATAGGCGAGGCAAAGGGCATTACCGTGGTTGACGATTATGCACATCACCCCACCGAAATGTCAGCCACTTTGCAGGCTGCAAAAACGCTTGATTACAAAAAAGTTATAGTAGTATTTCAACCTTACACCTATTCACGTGTGGCACTTTTGCGTGACGGTATGATAGACGCATTATTGGTTGCGGATAAAGTTTTTATGACACCTATTGTAGCCGCCCGTGAAGAAAATGTTTACGGCGTTAGTTCCGAAGACGTTACAAATGCACTGCCCGATGCCGAGGTTGTTGCCGATTATGACACCTTGGCACAAAAAATGATAAACTCTGCCGAAGAGGGCGACTTGATAATAACTATGGGTGCCGGTGATATTTATAAAGTGGCACACATTATTTTGGAGAAACTTAAATGACCGAAAAACTTTATGAAAAAGATGCTTATATAAAAGAATTTGATGCATCTGTTTTAGATTGTGTAGCAGAGGACGGCTTTTTTAAAACCGTTCTTGACAAAACCGCCTTTTTCTATGAGGGCGGCGGACAGGCATCGGACACAGGCTTTTTAAACGGTATTAAAGTTTTTGATGTTCAAATGCAAAACGGTATTATTTACCACTATACCGAAAAACCGCTTGAAATCGGTTTAAAATTAAAAGGTGTTATTGATTTTGAACGTAGATTTTCATTTATGCAAAATCACACAGGCGAACATATCGTGTCGGGTACGGCACACCGTCTTTTCGGTGTTGATAATGTCGGCTTTCATTTGGGTGAAGATTTTGTAACTTTAGATTTTAACAGGGAACTCACCCGTGAGCAATTAAATGAAATCGAATATATTTCAAATCAAAAAGTGTGGGCAAATTTGCCTGTAAGGGCGTACTACCCCGATGAAAAAGAACTTAAAAATACATATTACCGCAGCAAAAAAGAAATTGAGGGTGCGGTACGGCTTGTAGATATAAAAGATACCGACATTTGTGCCTGTTGTGCACCCCATGTAAAAAACACGGGCGAAATCGGTATTATAAAATTGCTTGATACCGAAAAAATGCGTGGCGGTATCAGAATAGTTTTAAAATGCGGCGGTTTTGCTTTAAACGATTATTGCAACAAATACGAAAATGTTGCCGAAATATCGGCATTGCTTTCAGCAAAGCAAGAAAATTCGGCACAGGCGGTAAATCTTTTGAATGAAAAACTTACATCGGAGCGTCAAAAAAATTCAGAACTTAAAAGAAAAATATCGCAACTTGTTACCGATTTTGCCGACACTTCTGAAAATTGCGTTTTTTTAGACGGTGCCGATATAAAGGATTTACAACTTGCCGCCGACAAACTGTATAAAAAATTCGGCGGAATACGTGCGGCATTTTCAGGTAGCGAAAATAATTATTCATTTGCAATTTGTGCCGATTCGGATAAACTTTCTGAATTTTTTAAAGATTTTAAATCGCATTTTGAAGTAAAAGGCGGCGGCAGAAATTCTATGGTGCAAGGCTCGGTAACAGCCGACCGCGAAAATATAAAATTATTCTTTGAATTTTAGGTAAGTTATGTTATACTTACTTTTTGAGGTGTTTTAATGGATTGGACAGAAATTACGGCCAAAGTGCCTACCGACAAAACTGATGAAGCGGCGGCAATAGCCAATATGACCGTGCCTTACGGCATTTATATTGAAGATTATACCAACCTTGAGGCAGATGCTGAAGAAATAGCACATATTGACCTTATTGACGAAGATTTGGTAAACAAAGACCGCACTCATTCAATAATTCATATGTACATTGCCGAAAGCGACAATGCGGTAGAGGCTGTTTCTTATTTGCGTGAGCGTTTTAATGCTTGTAATATTGAAAACGAAATTAACTGTGTAATTGTTGACGATACCGATTGGAACGAAAATTGGAAAAAATATTTTAAAGCGTTTGAAATCGGCGAACATTTGGCAATATGTCCCAGTTGGGAACAATATGATAACACCGACAACCGCACCGTTATAAGTTTAGACCCGGGTGCCGCATTCGGTACAGGCAGTCACGCAACAACTTCACTTTGCCTTGAAGTTCTTGAAAAAACTGTAACAAACAAAACAACCGTTCTTGATATAGGAACAGGCAGCGGCATACTTGCCATTGCGGCAGATTTGTTAGGTGCTGAAAATTCAGTAGGCGTTGACATTGATGCACAGTCGGTAAAAACTGCAATACAAAACGCTCAAATTAACGGCGTTTCTGAAAAAACCGAATTTTTAGTAGGCGACCTTGCCGACAAAATAAGCGGTAAATACGATATTGTGTGTGCTAATATTGTGGCAGATGTTGTAATGCGTTTGTTTGACAATGTTGCCGATTATATGAAAGATGACGGTATACTTATAGTGTCGGGTATAATTGATATGCGTTCCGACGAGGTCGAAAAATCGGCATTAGAACACGGCTTTAAAATTCAAAAAAGCCTTGTTCGTGAAGAATGGCACGCTTATGTATTGACAAAATAAATTTGGAGGAAATTTAATGCTTGAATTTGAGCAGTTAAAGTTGCGGCTTATCGCAAACGAACAGGAAATTCACGATTTGCATGATGCCATAGGTTATGATAAACTTATGCGTGAAATTGAAGAACTTGAATTAAAACAAACTGCACCGGGTTTTTGGGATGATATTGAAAATTCACAGGCAGTTGTGCAAAAAACAGGCAAATTAAAAAATAAGGTTGAAGAATACGACAGCATTGCATCTTCTTATGATGACCTTTTAATACTAATAGATATGGCAGACGAAGAGGGCGATGCATCTATGGTAGATGAACTTACCGCTTCGGTTGATGAACTTGAGGGCAAGTTGTCTTCTTTAAGACTTGGTACTTTGCTTACAGGCGAATATGATGCCAACAACACTATTTTAACCTTTCACGCAGGTTCTGGCGGAACCGAGGCTATGGATTGGGTTTCAATGCTTGTGCGTATGTATACCCGTTGGAGTGAACGTCACGGATTTAGTGTTAAAGTGCTTGATTTTCTTGACGGTGATGAGGCAGGTTTAAAAAGTGCTACAATGCTTGTTGAGGGTGAAAACGCTTACGGCTATTTAAAAAGCGAATCGGGTGTTCATCGCCTTGTACGTGTGTCACCATTTGACGCATCGGGCAGACGTCACACATCGTTTGCATCACTTGAAGTTATGCCCGAAATTGCCGACGATGCCGACATTGAAGTGCGTGAAGAAGATATTAAAATGGACGTGTTCCGTTCTTCAGGTGCGGGCGGTCAGCATATTAACAAAACTTCTTCTGCGGTGCGACTTACCCACATACCAACAGGTATAGTAGTTGCCTGCCAAAACGAACGCAGTCAGTTTCAAAACCGTGAACAAGCAATGAAAATGCTTAAATCTAAATTGCTTGAAATAAAAGAACGTGAACATCTTGAAAAAATCGAAGACATTAAGGGTGTTCAAAAAGAAATCACTTGGGGTTCGCAAATACGTTCTTATGTGTTTATGCCTTACACAATGGCAAAAGACCACCGCACAGGTTTTGAATCGGGCAACATAAACGCCGTTATGGACGGCGACCTCGACGGCTTTATAAACGCTTATCTTAAAGCGGCATCAAAGGGCGAATTAAATAACAATTAAGGATGAAATAAAAAATGAAAAAATTTACTGCTATTATTTTAACTGCGGCTTTAATGCTTTGTTTTCTTGTGGGTTGCGGCGATAATTTAAAACTTTATTCGGGCGTTAACCTTGACGATTATGTTAAACTCGGTGAATATAAAAACATTAAAATTGATACCGAAAACGACAGTTTTAAAGAATATTATAACGATGTTTTGCAAGACGACATTGAAAATTATAATCTTTATTCAAAACTTGAAGAAGGCACCGTTCAAAACGGCGATATTATAAACTTAGATTACGAAGGCAAAATTGGCGGTGTTGCATTTTCGGGCGGTACCGCACAGGGTGCTGACCTTGAAATAGGCTCGCACACTTTTATTGATGATTTTGAAGAGCAATTAATAGGTGCTGCTGTGGGTGAAACACGTGTTATTACGGTAACTTTTCCGCAAGAATACGGCAATGAATCTTTAAACGGCAAAGATGCCGATTTTACCTGCACAATCAACTATATTTCACGCCCTCTCACACCTGAAGAGGCTTACAAAGAGTTAAAATTCAGTTCACTTGAAGAATATACCAATGATGTAAAAAAACGTGCCGTTGAAAATAATCTTACAAATAAAGTTTGCGGTAATGCAAAAATCAGCAACTACCCTGAAACTACTGTAAACACACTTTGTGAAGCGATTGTAGAAATGCAAAAGGCAATGTTTACGGCTAATAATCAAGATTTGGAATCATATTTGGGTGCATACGGTATGACACTTGACACCTTTAAGCAACAACTCAAGTCAAGCACCGTTCCGCAAATGATGGACGTAAGTATGGTAATGTACGCCATATTAGATGCCGAAAATCTTGAGGTTCTTGAAAGCACTGTAGAAAGTCAGAATATTGATAACGAACTTTTAGCCGAAAGTTACGCCGTTCAGGATACGGTTGTCAACTTCCTTTATGAAAACGCCGATATAAAATGATAAATATATATATTTCCGAACTTTCAAATTACACTCAAGCAGACTATACTAAACAGTACGGTCTGCTTGATGCCGTTTTAAAGGGCAAAATTGATAAACTCAGTACCACAAAACAAAAAATGCAATCGCTTTGCGGCTATATGCTGCTCTACCGTGCCGTATTTGAACTCTACCGCAAAACCAATATAAAGTTGAATTTTAATAAAAACGGCAAACCTTTTTGTGATTTTTGTTGTTTTAATATTTCGCATAGTGATGATGCGGTGGCTTGTGCTGTGAGTGAACGTAACGTGGGCATTGATATTCAAAAAATAAAAAGTGTTAAACCGCGTGAAAAATACAAATTTTTTACCCATCAAGAAAACGAATATGTAAATTATGATAAAGATTTATTAAACGAACGTTACATTGAAATTTTTACAAAAAAAGAGGCGGCGGTAAAATTTTTGGGTGAAAAAATTTCTTATGCCGCAAACATAGATACATTTTCGCACCGATTTGCATTTAAAACCGAAAAATTTGATGATTATTATCTCACCGTTTGTTTTGAAAAATCTGACGGTAACGTAAATACAAAAAGGTTGAACGTTTAACCGTTCAACCTTTTTGACTTATTTGTGTGCGTTATCGTAAGCAAGTTTTATATCGGCAGGTAATTTGTCGGGTATTAAACTTTTAACCTTTTTATCGGTGCCGTCGGCAATAGCCTGTTCGTAATACCAACATTTATATTTAAGCATATCTAAAACTTTGTTTAGGTGTTTTATTTCGTTTTCAACCGTTTCTTTTTGTCGATTAAGCATTTCGCTGCGTTGCAAAAACGTGCTTTCGCCCTGCATACACCAATCTATAAACTGTTTAATATCTTTAATTTCAAGTCCCGATTTTTTCAAACATTCTATAATACGCAAGGTTTCAATTTCTTTTTCGTCAAACTTTCTAATGCCAGACACACGTTTCAGTTCGGGAAAAAGCCCCTGTTTATCGTAATAACGCAGGGTAGAAATCGGCAGATTAAACATTTCGGCTACTTGACTGATTGTATACATAAAAAACCTCATAAATTAATTTTAAAAATTTTTTCAAAAAACTATTGACCTAAAGTTAAGTTTAGGTGTTATTATTATAACAGTACCACAACAATGTTGCAATAATAAATATATAAAAATATGCAATAAGGAGAAAATAACTATGAGTAAAAAAGTTTTGATTTTATCGGGCAGTCCTCGTAAAAACGGTAATTCCGACATTTTGTGTGACCAATTCGCCAAAGGTGCGTCAGAGTCGGGGCATAAGGTTGAAAAAATTCGTGTATCCGAAAAAAGCATCGGCTATTGTAGGGGCTGTTATGCCTGCAAAACGGCGGGCAAATGCGTTATAAATGACGATATGCCCGAAATTTTGCAAAAAATGGTTGATGCCGATGTTATAGTGCTTGCAAGTCCTGTATATTTTTATTCGATAGATGCTCAACTAAAAGCCGTTATTGACCGTACCGTTGCACGCTGGCTTGAGGTAAAAAACAAAGAATTTTATTACATAGTTACAATGGCTGATGAGGAATACACCTCTGCCGACACCACGCTTGCTTGTTTTCGCGGTTATGCCGACTGCGTAGACGGTGCCAAAGAAATGGGTGTTATTATAGGCGGCGGTGCCTATGAAAAGGGTGAGATTAAAGTTTTGCCGCAATTTGAACAGGCTTACCAAATGGGCAAAAGAGTTTAATACTTTATAAAAAATAATACTCAGGAGGATATTTTTATGAAATGGGTAACGCTTTCAAACGGCGTAAAAATGCCGCAACTCGGTTACGGTGTGTATCAGGTTACTAAAGATGAATGTGAACGTTGCGTAAGTGATGCATTAAAGATAGGTTATCGGCTTATAGACACGGCACAAAGTTATTTTAATGAAGAAGAAGTCGGCAATGCAATAGCCAAAAGCGGCATTGAAAGAAATGAGATTTTTTTGACAACAAAGGTTTGGATAGAGCATTACGGTTATCAAGAAACACGCAATTCCGTGCTTAACTCTATGCAAAAATTACAGACCGAATATCTTGACTTGTGCCTTTTGCATCAGCCTTTCGGCGATGTTTACGGTGCCTACCGTGCTTTAGAAGATTTATATACCGAAGGCAAACTCAAGGCGATTGGTATTTCTAATTTTTATCCCGACCGTATGGTTGACATAGCCTCGTTTAGCCGTATAAAACCTATGGTAAATCAAATTGAAATTCACCCTCACTATCAACAAGCCCAAAGCAAATTATGGCACGATAAATACGGTGTACGGTTAGAGGCGTGGGCACCTTTCGGCGAGGGCAGAGGTGATATGTTTAATCTGCCGCAACTTGTTGAAATAGGTAAAAAATATAACAAAACAGCGGCACAGGTAATTTTGCGTTGGCATTTGCAACGCGACATTGTTGTTATACCAAAATCTACACACGCCGAACGTATGCAAGAAAATTTCAACGTATTTGATTTTAATCTAACCGAAGAGGATATGTCGGTAATATCAAAACTTGATAAAAATCAAAGCAGTTTCTTTTCACATACCGATCCCGCTATGGTGGAATGGTTTGTAAAAATGGTTGAAGAACGCAAAAAGCAGAATGACTCCGCTAAAGAAAAAAAGAATTGGTAAGGTGATTTATTATGAGAAAAAATTTTGGAGCAAAACCTATTTTATATCCGCAACCCGTTTTTATAATCGGCTCTTACGATGAAAACGGCAACCCCGATGCCATGAATGCCGCATGGGGTGGCATAAGCGAGAGCAATGAAATTTCTTTATGCCTTAGTGCAGGACACAAAACGGTAAAAAATATTTTAAATAAAAAAGCCTTTACCGTAAGTATGGCAACCGCCGACACGGTAATTCCTTGTGATTTTGTCGGACTCGTTTCTGCTAACACTACGCCCGATAAAATGAAAAAAGCAGGTTTTACCACCGTTAAATCGGAGTTTGTAGATGCCCCTATAATCGAGCAATTACCTATGGCGGTTGAATGTAAACTTATAAGTTACAATCCCGAAACCTGCCGTATGGTAGGTGAAATAGTAAACGTTTGTGCCGATGAAAGTGTTTTAACAAACGGCAATATTGATCCGCTTAAATTAAAACCTATTACTTTTGACGCTATGAACCGTGAATATTATGTTTTAGGTGAAAAAGTGGGTAACGCTTTTAAAGACGGCGTAATTTTAAAATAATTTTCAGTTGCTAAAATGTTCCTGTCGGGTGTGTGTTTCTCGGCAGGGGCATTTTTTGTAAAACTTAATCACCATAATTATAAAATGATTGAAAATTATATAGATGTATGATAAAATAAAATGAATAATTGTTTTTATCGGAGGTGATTTTGTGTCTTTGAAAAAATGGATTGTAGGTACGCCTGACCGCGAAAAAGCAAAACTTTTAGCCGAAGAATGTGATATTGATCCCTTTGCGGCACTTATTGCCGTAGGTCGCGGTATTGATGATGCAGGCGAACTTGAGTTATTGCTTTGCGACGAACCTATACTTTGCGATCCGCTTGAACTTGCCGACATAAAAATCGCCGCCGAATGTATAAATCAGGCTATTGAAAATGGTGAAAAAATTGCCGTTTTCGGTGATTACGACTGTGACGGCGTTGTTGCTACATCTTTGCTTTACGATTATTTAATCACACGCAATGCCGATGTTGTGCCCTATATACCCGACAGAGTATCCGAAGGCTACGGTATGAACTGTGCCGCAGTTGATAAACTTAAATCACAGGGTGTATCACTTATAGTAACGGTAGATAACGGCATTTCTTGTTACACCGAAATAGAATATGCAAATTCTTTGGGCGTTAAAACCGTTGTTACCGATCACCACCTACCGCCTGCCGAATTACCGCCTGCGGTTGCGGTTGTTGATCCGCACCGTAATGATTGCCCCTCAACTTTTAAAGAAATATGCGGTGCAGAGGTTGCTTTTAAACTTGCTTGCGTTTTAGATGATAAAGAACCCGAACAAATGTTGCCCCTCTATGCCGATATTTTGGCAATAGCCACCATAGGCGATGTTATGCCTATTATTAACGAAAACCGCTCAATCGTAAAGGTTGGCGTTGAAAAAATAAAATCTAATGCAAACGTGGGTATTTCGGCAATACTTAATTTAGCGGGTGTTGACCGTAATCAAGTTGATGCCACTAAAATTTCTTTTACCATTGTTCCGCGTATAAATGCCGCAGGCAGAATGGGTAGTGCATTTAGAGCATTTGAACTGTTGACTGCAAAAAACACGGTTGATGCTTTAAAAATTGCAGGCCCTATTGATGATGACAACGTAAGACGTCAGCAAACCGAAAAAGAAATTTTAAAAGAAGCCGTAAAAATAATCGAAGAAAACGGCTATAATTACAACCGTGTAATAGTGGTTTCGGGCAACGGTTGGCATTTTGGCGTGCTTGGTATAGTTGCGGCACGCATTTGCGAACGTTACGGCAAACCGACGATAGTTTTGTCGGATGAAAACGGCACGGCACACGGTTCGGGCCGCAGTTTTGCAGGCTTTAATTTGTATAATTCAATAAATGCCGTAAGCAAATTGCTTTTAAAATACGGCGGTCACGAATTAGCGGCAGGTATCAGCATAAAGACAGAAAATATTGATTTGTTCCGCAACAAAATCAACGATTATGCCCTTTCGGTTGCAGATGCCGACCCAAAACTTAATATAGATTTTAGACTCAATCCCGCGGGAATGAGTATAGATATGGCGTTTGCTGTAAAATCTTTAGAACCTTTCGGTCAGGGCAATCCTGTGCCTGTTTTCGGTATATTCGGCGTTAAACTTGAAAAAATAACCGAAATAGGCGGCGGTAAACATTTAAAGTTGATATTCCGCAAAAACGATAACGTTTTTCAAAGTTTGCTTTTCGGTGTATCACGTGACAAGTTTTGCTTTGAAATAGGCGATGTTATTGATTTGGCAGTAACCATTGATGTTAATCTGTATCAAGAGCATTATAATTTATCTATACTAATTAAAGAATTAAAAACATCTGATTTTGACCAAGAAAAATATTTTAAAAGCAAGCGTATTTATGACGATTATATGTCGGGTTACAATACCGATTTATCGGTAGTTTTTCCCGATAGGGCAGAGGTAGGCGGCATTTATAAAATGATAACCGCATCGCCCGTAAAATCTGAACGTCTTAAATACATCAATACCGAAATCGGCTATGCAAAAACACGTGTTGCCGTAAAAACGCTTTGCGAGTTAGATCTTGTAACCTTGAACGGCGGTATTTTAACTTCAAATATTAACCGTGAAAAAACAAGTTTGTTAAATTCGCAAACATACAAAAAACTTTATGAAAGGGTGAATAACATTGACTGATGCCCAAAAACGTGATTATAACGATCTGCTTGAATGTATGAAAAATCAGGGCGGAACATACGATATTCCGTTAATAGAAAAGGCATTTGATTACTGTGTAGAGCATCATACAGGTCAAAAACGCCTTACCAATGAGGAATATTACATTCACCCGTACAACGTTGCAAAAATAATTATAGGGCTCGGTATGGACAGTCAATCCATAGCGGCGGCACTTTTGCACGATGTTGTTGAGGATACCGACGTTGAGGTTGAAGATATTAAACGGATTTTCGGTGAAGACGTTGCATTGCTTGTAGACGGCGTAACCAAAATAGGCAGGCTTTCTATTGTTTCAAAAGAACAGCAACAGGCAGAAAGTCTTAGAAAAATGCTTATTGCAATGGGTAAAGATGTAAGGGTTATAATTATAAAACTTGCCGACCGCCTTCACAATATGCGTACCCTGTCGGCAATGCCCGAACAAAAACAGCGTGATAAATCGCTCGAAACGTTAGAGGTTTATGCACCTATTGCTCACCGACTCGGTATCAGACCCGTTAAAGAAGAACTTGAAGACCTTGCAATAAAACACCTTGACCCGATTGCATATAATGAAATAGAAGAATTATTGCAGGTAAGAAAAAATCAAAGGGTTAAAATTCTCGAAGATATTGAAAAACGCATAGAAACACGTCTTAAAAAAGAGTTGCCGAATGTTAAAATGTCTTTTCAAGGCCGTGTAAAGTCAATTCACGGTATATACCGCAAAATGTTTGTTCAAAACAAAGATTTTGATGAAATTTACGACGTATACGCAATTCGTGTAATAACCGACACCGTTGCCGACTGTTACAACATTTTGGGTATTATGCACGATATGTTCAGACCTATTCCAAATAGGTTTAAAGACTATATTTCAACCCCAAAACCGAATATGTATCAGTCACTTCACACCACGGTTATCAGCCGTGAGGGTGTGCCTTTTGAAATACAAATCAGAACTTTTGAAATGCACCATACAGCCGAATTCGGTATTGCTGCCCATTGGAAGTATAAAGAGGGCATAACAGGTTCTGATAAATATATGGAAGAACGCCTTGCCTGGATAAGGCAGGTGCTTGAAACTTCAGACGTTTCGGGCGATGCCTCTGAAATTGTGCGTACAATTAAGGTTGATTTAAGCCAAGAAGATGTATTTGCCGTAACACCCCGTGGCGATGTTATAAATCTGCCCGTAGGTTCAACGGTGGTCGATTTTGCCTTTGCAATACACTCTGCCGTAGGTGTAAAAATGGTGGGTGCTAAAGCCAACGGCAAAATAGTGCCTATAAATCACGAAATTAAAACAGGTGAGGTTATAGAAATACTCACAACCAAACAGGCAGGTCACGGCCCCAGCCGCGATTGGATGAACATTGCCGTAACAAACTCGGCTAAGGCTAAAATACGTTCGTGGTTTAAACGTGAAAAACGTGCCGAAAACATTGAACAGGGCAAAAGCGATCTTGAGCGTGAGTTAAGGCGTAATAATATTACTTTTGCCGATAATGAATATGATGAATATATAAACGACCTTGCAAAACGTTTGCGTTATGCCGACAGCGACGAATTTTATGCCGCTATAGGTTACGGCGGAATTCTTATTTCAAAAATACTTCCCCGTATGCGTGAGGACTATTCCAAACGCAACAACGCCGCCAAGGTTATCGACGCCAAGGCTATAGCACCGAAAACCCACGCATCATCCGAAGGTGTAATAGTTGAGGGCATTGACAACTGCCTTGTAAAACTTTCAAAATGCTGTGCACCGCTTCCGGGTGATGATATTATCGGCTTTATAACACGCGGTCATGGTGTGTCTATTCACAAATGCGATTGCAGTAATGTTCCGCGTGATATTTCAAAAAGTGCCGAACCTGACCGTTGGGTTAATGCTTATTGGAACAATGTTAAAAGTGAAAACTTTACATCGGTATTGCAAATATCTTCAATCGACCGTGACGGTTTATTGGGTGATGTTATGAATACCGCCTATAATATGCGTCTTGCCGTGCACGAAATTAACGCAAGGCAAACCAAAAGCGGCAACTGTATTATAAATGTTAATATAAGTGCCGAAAGTGTAGAACATTTACGCAGCATAATAGCCCGTATGGAAAAAATAAACGGTGTATTCAGTGTAGAAAGAGTGGTTCAGTAATATGCGTGCCGTAATTCAAAGAGTTAAAAACGCAAGTGTTGAAATAAGCGGTGAAACAGTAGGCAAATGCAGCGAAGGTTTTATGATTCTTTTTTGTGCCGTAGAGGGTGACACCGAAAGTGATATTGAATTGCTTGCACGTAAAACCGTTAATCTTAGAATTTTTGAAGACCAAGATGGCAAAATGAACAGGTCAATTCTTGATGTAGACGGTGAGATTTTATGTATATCGCAGTTTACACTTGCCGCCGATGTTAAAAAGGGTAATCGCCCTTCATTTATAAATGCAATGCAACCCGAAAGGGCAGAAGAATATTATTTAAAATACTGTGAGTTGTTAAAACAAAACGGCGTTAAAAGTGTTGAAACGGGTAAATTCGGTGCCGATATGCAGGTTGCACTTGTAAATGACGGCCCCGTAACAATAATGTTTGATACAGATATTTGGAATAAAAAGGTATAATTATGAAGGTTGAATTTTTATTGAAAGGTTATTCGGCTTTGTATGCCAACTGCTACGGCATAACAACCGAAAAAGCGGCAATAGTTATTGATCCGGGCAAATACACCCGTGACATATCCGACTTTTTAAAAAACAACAGCGATAAAACACGCCTTATTCTTTTAACCCACGCACATTATGACCACATAAGCGGTGCTGAACAGTTAAGACGTGAAACAGGAGTGAAAATTGCAATCGGCAAGGGTGATGAGCCTGCTTTGTCTGATAGCAACTTTAATTTATCCGGTAGGTACACACCCGAAGTGTCACCTTTTAATGCCGACTATATTATAGAAGATGAAGAAAAATTTACCGTTGGTGATTTAGCCGTAAAGGCTTATGAAACGCCGGGGCACACCAAGGGCGGTGTTTGTTATTTAATAGGTGACTGTCTTTTCAGTGGCGATATACTTTTTTACGAAACTGTAGGCAGGGTAGACCTACCCGGTGGCAACATCACCGATATGAAACTGTCACTTGACCGATTAATCTGCCTTTTAGATGACAGCATAAAGGTTTATTCCGGTCACGGTGAAGTCACAACCATAGGTCACGAACGCCGTTATAATATGTATTTGAGGTAAAAAATGAAACTGTGTTGCATAGGTCATAATTTTGATTATGAATTGGAAAAGTTAATACGCCTTTTTTTGCCGTTTGAAAAAATTGAGGTTTTGCACACAGCCGAGCAGGATTCTCGCTGTGCCGTTTGTTTGATAGAACAAAACGGTGACGCAATTACGGTAACGGCACAACTAAATTTGAACGGCAACAGGGCAGAATTTTCGGCAGTTGTTGATACCGAAATTCAAGATGTAAAAAAAGAAACGCAACACGAATTGGCTCGTCAACTTTTTTACTGTTTTGAAAAAATAACGGGCTACCGCTCAGAGTGGGGCATACTCACAGGTGTCAGACCTGCAAAACTTTTTTTGCGTTACTGTGATAAATACGGTATAGAATATGCTGAGAATTTTTTTAAAAATAAATTTTTGGTAAGCGATAAAAAACTTGAACTTTGCAAAAAAACCGTACTCGGCGAAACAAAAATAATATCTTTATCAAAAGAAAATTCGTTCAGTCTTTATATTTCGGTTCCGTTTTGTCCGTCACGTTGTTCGTATTGCTCTTTTGTATCACATTCTATAGAAAAAGCACAGGATATAATACCCGATTACGTTGATTATCTGTGCCGTGAAATTGAAATTACTTCACAAATAGCAAAAAGTTTAAATTTACGGCTTGAAACCGTCTATATGGGCGGCGGAACACCTACAACCCTTAATGCCGAACAGTTAAACCGTGTATTGTCTACGGTAAACAACCGTTTTGATATGTCAAATGTGCGTGAATTTACGGTTGAGGCAGGCAGACCCGACACCATTGATGCCGAAAAACTTACCGCCATTAAAAACAACGGCGTTACCCGTATTAGCATAAATCCGCAAACTATGAACGATGCCGTGCTTGAAAATATAGGCAGAAGGCATACCGCCGCTGACACGGTAGAGGCATTTAAACTCGCCCGTGAGATAGGCTTTGATAATATTAATATGGATTTAATAGCCGGTTTGCCTACCGATACGGTTGAAAGTTTTAAAGAAACACTTAACAAAATTTTAGAACTTGACCCTGAGAGCGTTACCGTTCATTCGCTTTCAATGAAAAGGGCATCTTTTTTAAATACAAGCGGTATGTATTCCGAAATTGAAGAGGGCGTAAACGCAACCGAAATGGTGGACTATTCACGCAAAGTGCTTACCGATAACGGAATATTACCCTATTATATGTACCGTCAAAGTAAAACGGTGGGCAATCTTGAAAACGTGGGTTACGCCAAAACAGGCTTTGAAGGGCTTTATAATGTTTATATAATGGATGAAACACACACCATACTAGCTTGCGGTGCTTCAGCCGTTACAAAGTTAAAAGATAAGACTCAAAAAAACATAAAAAGAATATTCAATTACAAATATCCTTACGAGTACATAAGTGGCTTTGACCAACTTATGTCACGAAAACAAGAAATAGGTGAGTTTTATGATAAATACTTTAAATGAAATTAACGCTTTTGCCCAAAAAAATCCGAATGAATTTATACAGATTTGTGATGCCGAATATTTAAACACCGTAACTGAAATTGCCCAAAAAATTGCAAACGATGACGATATAATCATAGTTGCAATAGCAGGACCGTCGGGTTCGGGCAAAACAACAACGGCACATCTGTTACGCAAAACACTTGAAGATTTAGGTGAAATAACGGCGGTTGTGTCACTTGACGATTTCTATCTTTCAGCCGAAAAATTGCCGATTTTGCCCGATGGCAGTCGAGATATTGAATCGGTAAATTCGCTAGATATTCCGCTTATAAATCAATGTTTCAATCAAATTATAAATAGCGGCACGGCATATTTGCCACGCTACGATTTTAAAAGCAAAAAACGTATACCTAACGCAAATTTGCTTAATATAGGCTCTCACGGAATTGTAATAGTAGAGGGGCTTCACGCTATGAATCCGCTTATTGCCGACTTGGTTCCGCGAAAAAATATTTTTAAAATTTATATAAGTGTAAACAGTTCGGTTGAAGATGAAAACGGCGTACAAATGCTTTCAAGCCGTCAAATCAGGCTTATACGCCGTGTTCTTCGCGATGAGCAGTTCAGGGGTTCTACCCCTACCGAAACGTTGCATTTGTGGAACAATGTCATTGACGGTGAGCGTAAGTATTTATACTGCTTTAAAAACACGGCAGATGTTCAACTTGTAACATTTCACCCTTATGAATTGGGCGTTTACAAAGAACATTTTTGCAAAATGCGAAACGATGTCGGTAAAAACGCACCATGTTATAACTACTTTATAGATACCGTAAACGCACTTGAACGTTTTGCAAAAATCGACAGCAAATCAGTGCCTCAAAATTCACTCATCAGAGAATTTATCGGCTAACTTGTAATTGCACGTTAAATGTGATAAAATTAATATATTAAATGTCGGAGGTATTACTATGGGATTTTTTGATAATGCAATAAATAAAACTAAAGAAGTATTTGATGTTGCCGCTAAAAAAACCGATGAGGTTGTAACGGTTGAAAAACAAAAATTCAATATGACGTCACTTAAATCAAAACGCGAAAAAGATTATGCCGAACTCGGCAAAATTTATTTTGACCTGGTAAAAGACAACGCCGATTTAACCGACGAGGCACGTAATCTTGTTGATGCAATAAGTGAAAAAACCGATGAAATTAACCGTTTGAATGAGGATATTCAAAGCATAAAAAACAAACGTGTATGCCCTGAATGTAATGCAAATGTTGATGCAAATTCCACATTTTGTAACAACTGCGGTAAAAAACTTGATTAGGATAAAATATAATGGATGTTAAAATAGGTATAGTTGTGGCAGATGTTGATGAATATTTGCCCTTTGTAAAGTATGCGGAAAATTATAATCCGCAAAAGTATAATTATTTTAATCGTGAAGCGGTTACCTTTAATTTGGGTAAAGCAACCGTTGTTTGCATAAATTGCGGCATCGGTAAAGTTAATGCCGCTACAGCGACTACCCACCTTGCCGATATAGGTTGTGATTTTATTCTCAATTTCGGACTTTCGGGTGGAATAAGCGGTGTAAAACGTGGTGAGGTTGTATTGCCTGATAAATTTTTGGAACACGATTTTGACCTTACGGGCATAGGCTATAAGCCGTGCGAAAAGCCTTCGCAAAAATATATCTACGATGCCGACAAAACTCTTATGTCAAAAGCAGAATCGGTTTTGGGTAAATGTGTTCACGGCACTGCAGTTTGCGGTGACAGGTTTGTATGCAATGCCGACGACCGCAACTTTTTAAGCGGCACTTTCGGTGCTACTACCTGCGATATGGAAACAGGTGCAATAGCCAGCGTTTGCGATATGGCATCAATTCCGTTTTTAAGTGTACGCCGTGTATCCGATGATGCAGGTGACGATGCTTATTCAAACTACAGCGAAATGAATGTAGGCGAGGGTGAAACCCTTTCCGAAATTTTTGCAAAAGTTTTAAATGCTATGTGTGAGGTATAATAATGCAAGAAACTAAACAAAAACAGCAAAGTTTTGAATATGCGGCTATTATAATGCTTTGTGCTACGATTTTGGTAAAATTAATCGGTGCCTGTTTTAAAATACCGCTTTCCGCCATATTGGGCGAGGTAGGTTTCGGCTATTTTTCTTCGGCGTATGATTTGTTTATTCCTATATATTCGCTTGCTATGGCAGGTTTGCCTATTGCAATTTCACGTGTCGTGGCAGAACAGGTTGCAAGCGGTAAATATAACGATGTAAAAAAATCGCTTAAAGTTACAAGCAGAATTTTTCTTGTTACGGGTATTACCGCAACCTTAATAATGCTTTTACTTATAAAGCCGTTTGTTGATATTACCGACAATACAGGTAAAACAATTTACAGTATACTGGCGATTGTACCGTCCCTTCTTTTTTGCTGTGTAATGTCTACCTATCGCGGCTATTATGAGGGACTTCGCAATATGTATCCTACTGCGATTTCCGATGTAATAGAGGCTATGGGCAAACTTATTTTAGGTTTGGGATTTGCTTATGCGACACTCAAACTTACAAATAATGTGGCATTTGCTGCGGCAGGTGCAATGCTTGGTATTACAGTAGGTGCGGCGGCAGCGGCACTTTACCTATGGCTTAGATATAAAATTAAGGGCGACGGCATAACCCACGCAGAACTTACAATGGCTCCGCCGTCGGATGCGGCACGTTCAATAGCCAAAAAACTTATAATAATTGCAATACCCGTAGTCTTAACGTCGCTTGCAAACAACATTTCAACCTTGGTTGACGTTACCTTGGTTAAATGGCAGTTAAACCGCATTGTAGAAAATTCGGGCGATTTAATACGCGATATGTATTCGGCTGCAATAGAAAATTACAATCAAATAAACGACAAGGTTTTAACCAATGCCGAAATACCCACATTCCTTTACGGTGTACGCAGTAAAGCCTATACACTATACAATCTTATTCCTCAAATAACCTCTATTTTAGGTGTGAGTGCGTTACCGGTTTTGGTGTCTGCATACACTTCAAAAGACAAAAAACTTATAAAGCGAAACATTGAATCACCCATTAAGTTTGCCGCTTTAATCTGTATGCCTATAGGTATGGGATTTTTGTTCTTCGGTAGTGAGGTTATGTCGCTTTTGTACAGCACTACCGCTTCGGTTCAAATAGGCGGAACAATGCTTCGTATATACGGTGTTGCCGCTGTGTTTGCAGGACTTTCAATTCCTATGACAAGTATGTTGCAGGCAATCGGTAAAGAAAAAATGTCGCTTATAAACGTAAGCATAGGTGCAGTACTTAAAGTAGCGGTTAATGCTCTTTTGGTAGGCAATGTAAATATAAACATTAAAGGTGCCGCAATAGGCACATTGGTGTGCTATTTGTTTATATGTGTTGCAAACGCATTGTCACTTATTAAGTTTACGGGCGTTGTGCCAAACATTTATAAATGTGTATTAAAACCGCTAATTTCGGCAATATTATGCGGACTTACAACCGTAGTGCTTGATTTTTCGCCTTGCGGAAAAATCGGAATAATATGTGAAATTGCTGTAGCGGCTGTTGTATATTTAATAGCACTTATTATTCTTAAAACATTTGAACCTGATGATGTTTTATCATTGCCAAAGGGTGACAAACTGTTAAAAGTGCTTACAAAGCTCAAAGTTATAAGATAATTGTTGTTAAAATGCACAATTAGTCAACATGTTTTTTAATGCATTTTAATAAATATAATAAAATCAGTTGATTTTTTTGTAAAGATAGGGTATAATCTAAAAAACGTTTGAATTTTTTTGAACGTACGCCTTTTAAATTGTTTAAAAAGCGTAAATACATTAAAAATATTCAGGAGGTTCATAAAATGAACAAAACAGAATTAATTGCAGCAGTTGCAGAGAAAGCAGAAATTTCAAAAAAAGACGCTGACAAAGCAGTAGCAGCAGTTATCGACACTATCGTTGATACACTTAAAGCAGGCGACAAAGTAGCACTTGTAGGCTTCGGTAATTTTGAAGTTAAAGAACGTGCTGCAAGAACAGGTATCAATCCTCTCACTAAAGAGAAGATCAACATCGCTGCTTCAAAAGCACCCGCTTTCAAAGCAGGTAAAGCATTTAAAGACGCTTTAAACTAATTTTAGTTAACTGATTTTAAGCCGCCTTTATAGGCGGCTTGAATTTTATTTTTGAAAAGAGATTTTATGAGATTAGACAAATATTTAAAAGTATCACGCATAATTAAACGCCGTACAGTTGCCAATGATGCTTGTGATGCGGGCAGGGTAAATGTAAACGGCAATACGGCACGTGCTTCTTACGAAGTTAAGGTAGGCGACGTTATTGAAATATCTTTCGGTTCTAAAAACGTTAAAGTTCAGGTAACCGATGTTGCCGAAACCGTACGTAAAGACGATGCCGCACTACTCTACAAAATAATTGAATAATAAAAACACCTCATTAATATATTAAATAATGAGGTGTTTTTGTTGGAAGAAAATGTTAATATAATTCAAAACGTTATAATCGAAAACCGAAAAAAGATTAACATATCGGGTGTAAAAGAGGTTATCTCTTTTGATGAAGAAACAATCTTGCTTGACAGTGCTTTGGGTAAAATTACCGTAAAAGGTGAAAATTTACACGTTGAAAGTTTTATTACCGACACGGGCGAACTATCTGTCAACGGCAAAATTTATGCGGCGGTATATATGTCCGATGTAAAGTCAAGCGGCGGTTTTATATCACGCCTTTTCAGATAATATGTGGGAAATTGATTTAAACGGTCAAACTCAAACCTTTATTTATTCGTTGTGTTTAGGTGCATTGTTATGCCTTTTTTACGATATTATCCGTGCAATCAGAAAGGTGTGGCAAAAATCTGCCGTCGCCGTATTTTTTGAAGATTTATTTTTTTGGGTAATTTCGGCTTTTGTGACATTCATTTTTTTTATTGCAACAACATCGGGTGAAATACGCGGTTACGTTTTGGTTAGCGAACTTGTCGGTTTTGTTTTATGCCGATTAACGCTTTCAAGGGTGATCTTTTTCTTGGTTGTGCATTTTTTTGCTTTTTTAGGCAAAATTATTGCATTTATAAACAACTGTATAAATGTGTTTTACACAAAAACCGAATTGGGCGTATTAATAATTTTAGGTAAAATTTACGTTTTTGTTAAATACTTGATTAAAAGTGCAAAAAAACTCTTGAAAAAATTGTATGGGTTGTTGTATACTAAGAAAAGTAATATTAATATGGAGCGGTCTTTAAATGAAACAAAAACCGAAACGTAAAAAGAGTATTATAGTGCGTCTTATAGTTTTAGGTGTTTCCGTTTATATGATAATCACATTGATATCACTCGGAAATCAGTATAACGAGTTGACAACACAACTCAATACTTTAAAAAAACAGCGTGATGTTTTAACACTTGAAATTGATGAGTTGCAGTCGCTGCTTGACAGCGATTCATATTCGGATATTATAGAAAAAGCGGCACGTGAGCGGCTGGGTTATGTTTATCCGGATGAAGAAATTTATGTTGATATATCAGGCAATTAGGGGGACTTTTTAAATTTATGGAGTTTAAAATCGGCGATATTGTTGAGGGAAAAATAACGTCTATAACGTCATTCGGTGTTTTTGCGGATATCGGTGGCGGAAAATCGGGTATGGTACATATATCTGAAATCGCACGCAATTATGTAAGCGATATTAAAGAGCACGTAAAAGAAAACGATGTTGTAAAAATGAAAATCTTAAATATCGGTGATGACGGCAAAATATCTCTCAGTATTAAACGTGCGTTACCGCCTGAAAAAAAGAGTGAAGAGTCACAACGTCGTGAACGTAAACCTGCCCCTAAAAAGCAGGGTATAGATTCGGGTTATACTTGGTCGCCTAAAAAAAGCGAACCCGCAAGTTTTGAGGAAATGATGAATCGCTTTAAACAAACAAGTGATGAAAAGTTTTCTGATTTAAAACGCAAAAATCCCGATGCTAATCGCACAAAACGCGGTTCTGCTGTAAGATAAATAATGTTTGGGCGGTGTTCGCAACAAAGCGGAACTGCCCTTTATTTTTAGGTTGAATTTTAAACTGTAAAGGAATTTTATTATGAACAATATTAAAATGATAGCACCGTGTCTTTTTGGTGTTGAAAGCATAGCCGCCGATGAATTTAAACGTATGGGTTTTGAAAATGTAACGGTTGAAAATGGCAGAGTATTGCTTGAGGGTGATTGGAATATGCTTGCCCGTGCAAACATAAACTCACGTTTTGCCGAGCGAATACTTATAAATATGGGTCAGTTTAGGGCAACAACTTTTACCGAACTGTTTGACGGCGTTAAATCGCTCCCGTGGGAACAGTTTATCGGCAAAGACGATGCATTCCCTGTAAGCAACGGCTCAAGTATATCATCTGCTTTGTACAGCATACCCGACTGTCAGTCTATTATTAAAAAAGCGATTGTAGACCGACTCTCAGCAAAATACGGCATAAAATGGTTTGCCGAAACAGGTTCCGAATATAAAATAAGATTTACCATAATAAAAGATAATGTTACGGTAACTATAGATACTTCGGGTGAGGGGCTTCACAAACGCGGTTACCGTCGCAATTCAAACGATGCACCGCTTAAAGAAACATTGGGTGCTGCAATGTGCGACCTCGCAAGAATATACCCCGACACACAACTTTATGACCCATTTTGCGGCAGCGGAACATTGCTTATTGAATCTGCACTTATGGCTACAAAAACCGCACCCGGTTTACGCAGATTTTTTGCGGCAGAACGTTTTTCGTGTGTACCCAAAACCGCTTGGCAGCAAGAACGTATGCGTGCACAGGATTTAATACTTAAAAATATTGATTTTAAAGCACAGGGTTTTGATATTGACCCCGCTTGTGTTGAATTAACTCTTGCTAATGCAAAAAAAGCAGGCGTTGAAAAATACGTAAAAGCGGCTGTAGGTGATATAAAAGATTTTTCAACCCCCGATGAGCGTTGCTTGGTTATTACCAATCCACCTTACGGTGAAAGATTGCTTGATGTTGCGGCGGCGGAAAAACTTTATAAAACAATGGGCGAACGTTTTGACCGTGTAAAAGGCAAAAAATATTTTATTATAAGTCCGCACGATGAATTTGAAAAACATTTCGGTGCCGTTGCCGATAAACGCCGTAAACTTTATAACGGTATGATAAAATGTCAGTTATTTATGTACTTTAAAAATAAAGGAATGTAAAAAATGAGATATGTTTTTTATATAAATCCAACCGCAGGTCGCGGCGATATGCAAAATAAAATAATTGAGTCAATAAAAAATTATTTTGCCGATAAAAAAGAAAAATTTAAAATACATATAACAAAATTAGCAGGTGAAGCACAGCAATACGCTAAATCCGAAGCCGAAACAAACGAACATATACGTATGTACGCCTGTGGCGGTGAGGGTACCGTTTTTGAAGTGCTAAACGGTATAGTCGGTCACGATAACGTTGAACTTGGTGTAATACCATGCGGTTCGGCTAACGATTTTTTAAAGTTTTTTGAAAACCGTGACAACTTTTTAAATATCGACGAACAAGTGGACGGCGAAACCTTTTCTATGGATTTAATCAAAGCAGGTGATAAATACTGCCTTAACGGTTGCTCTGTCGGTATGGATGCCATGGTTGCACGTGATATGTCTTTGTTCAAAAAACTACCCTTTGTGTCGGGTGCTTTTGCCTATACCTTGGCAATAATTAAAACATTTTTGGGCAAACTCGGTATCACAGCCGATATTTCAATTGACGGCGAACCCCCGCAAAGAAAAAACTGTTTGTTTGCCGTAATTGCCAACGCACCTTATTACGGCGGCGGTTACAAGGGTGCCCCCGATGCCGTGCCTTATGACAACAAACTTGATTTTACTTTAATAGATAATATATCTAAATTTAAAATTCTTAAATTTTTGGGCATTTATAAAAACGGCAAGCACAAAAGTCTTGACTGTTGCACAATGAAACATTGTAACAGTATGGAATTTGTATCAGAAAAACCTATTCCCGTAAATCTTGACGGTGAAATAATCGAAAGCCGCGGTATGCGTTTTGAACTTGTTAAAAATGCGGTTAAATTTATTTTGCCACGTGGCATTGCCAACAAAATGTTAACAAATGTTTAAATGTTTTTGACTTTACTTGACTTTTAAAAAATATGGTATATAATTACATTATAAATTAAAACTGCAACGCAGTAAAAAAGGAGATTTTAATTATGACAATTAAACCTTTGGCTGATAATGTTGTCATAAAGGCAACAGCAGCAGAAGAAACAACCAAAAGCGGCATTGTGCTCACATCCGCTTCTAAAGAAAAACCTCAAATTGCCGAAGTTGTGGCAGTAGGCCCAGGCGGTATGGTAGACGGCAAAGAAGTTGTAATGACCGTAAACGCAGGCGATAAGGTTATAGCCGCTAAATATGCAGGCACAGATATTAAGATTGATAATGAAGAATATACCGTTCTTCACATTTCAGACATTCTTGCAATAGTTGAGTAAGGAGATTTTATATTATGGCTAAAAATATTATTTTCGGTGAAGAGGCTCGCAAGTCTTTACAAACCGGTGTTGACAAACTTGCAAACGCAGTAAAAGTTACTTTAGGTCCTAAAGGCAGAAACGTTGTTCTTGACAAAAAATACGGTTCACCGCTTATCACAAATGACGGTGTTACAATTGCAAAAGAAATCGAACTTGAAGATGCATTTGAAAATATGGGTGCACAGTTGATT